>JBEAXZ010000017.1:0-13188 GCA_041159565.1 Actinomycetota bacterium
CATCTAGATGATTGGTTGGCTCATCCAACAAAATAATGTCGAGCGGTTCAATTAATAGTTTTGCAATTCCAACTCTGCGTTTTTCGCCACCAGATAATGAACCAAAGGGCCGATCCATCATCTCGGAGTTATAACCACCAAACAAACCAGCAAAGATTTCGCGGACACCAGCATCGCTGGCCCATTCATGGGTTTTCTTGCTACCGACTACAACATCTCTAACTGTGGCGCCTGCTTCTGCTGAATCAACCTGATTCAACATTCCCAGGCGGGCCCAGTTGGCCTTGGTTACACGACCCTCATCTGGTGGCTCTAACTCCGCTAATACTTTAAGCAGGGTTGATTTACCGCCGCCGTTTCTTCCCACAATTCCGATGCGCTCGCCCTCTGCCACCCCTAATGAGACATTGCTCAAAAGTGGGCGAATATCAAAGGCTTTTGAGACCCCTTCTATATTGATGATATTGCGCGCCATAAGGAGACAAGAGTATTCCAGAGCCAACTCCACTCATTACAGTAAGCCAGTGAATATTGCTGAGGAGCTACGCAAGGTTCTTGGTGAGCAAGCCACCATAATTATCGACCCATCTGTATTGCCCTCTTACTCTAGAGATCAATCGCAGATTGCAAAAAATGGCAATCCTGCTGCGGTTTTGCTAGCTAAGAACGAGGCAGAGATTGCGCTGACTTTGAAATTTGCTTACTCGAATTCAATTCCTGTAGTTGCACGTGGTGCTGGCAGTGGTTTATCTGGTGGAGCAAATGCAACAGACGGTGCCATAGTCATCTCACTTGAAAAAATGAATCAGATTATTGAGGTTGATACAGCCAATTTAATTGCCAGAGTGGAGCCGGGTGTAATAAATATCGAATTAGATAAAGAGGTTTCTAAATATTTATTGGCTTATCTGCCAGATCCAGCAAGTCGCGAATGGTCAACTATTGGTGGAAATGTTGCTACCAATGCCGGAGGTATGTGCTGCGTTAAATATGGCGTAACGGCACAGCATGTCCGAGCCATCCGCATGGTTACTTCAGATGGAAGTATCGTTGAATTGGGCTCGCCGTTAAAAAAATCAGTAACAAATCTTGATCTACTGCACTTAATTGTTGGTTCTGAAGGAACCTTAGGAATCATCACAGAAATAACGGTTGGTCTTGCGGTGAGACCAAAACCTGCCACCACTTTGATCGCCACTTTCGCCTCGATCGATGCAGCTATGAAGGCTGTCCCAGAGTTAGTTGCGCTGGCTCCTTCGATGCTCGAGGTAGTTGATGCAACAACATTGCGTGCGGTAGAAGAGTGGAAACCTTTGGGCTTCGAAGGCGTCGGAACCGTCCTGCTCATGCAGAGCGATGAATCACTGGAGATCTGTGCCAAAGGGGTAGAGATCGCTGAAAAACATGGCGCGATTGATGCAACTTACTCAGATGATCCTAAAGACAGCGCAGAGTTAATTGCGGTAAGAAAGTTGGCGTATCCCGCATTGGAGCGCAAGGGTGCGGCCCTGTTAGATGATGTGTGCGTACCAATCTCCCAGATCTCAAAGTTGGTAACTGAGGTAGAAAAAATCGCCTCAGAAACAGGGTTGTTGATTGGAATCTTCGGTCATGCCGGAGATGGAAACATGCACCCAACTATTGTCTACAACCATGGCGATGCTGATGCCGAGGCAAAAGCGATCGCCGCCTTCAATCAGATAATCAAAGTGGCGCAGGATTTAGGTGGCACCGCATCGGGAGAGCATGGAATCGGATCAATTAAGCTGGAATCAGCTCATCGTGAATCTGGCGAAAAAATTATCGAATTACAACGGGCGATAAAAAAGGTATTTGATCCAAAGGGGATTCTTAACCCTGGAAAGAAAATTCCTTAAACTCATTGCACCAAATCTCATTCATAGTTTTATATGCATCTTTGGTATGAATTCGATTGCTCAAATAAATCCAGCCTTTTTTGTTCGCCAAATCCACAGCAAATCCAGTTCCGGTAAATCCGAAATGTCCAATGGCAAACCCCCCTTGCGCCAATTGGAACCTTCTAAAACCAATTCCTTGCACGGAAGTGTTACGAGGTTGAGAGAACTTTTGCAATCTCTCAATAGGCAAGAATCCATCCAGCAATCCCAAAACAAATTTATTCATATCTGCCAGGGTAGAGAACAATCCAGCATGTCCTGATTCACCATTAAAGATATGAAAAGCGTTGCCATCATTGATCTCACCCGAGATTACGTAATCCCGCCAGCCAGCAAAATCCTCGGCTCTCTCAGGAACTGCGTAGGGCTGATTGGACTCCACCATTTTCTTTTCAATGCTGTCTCCGATCGAGGTCGCAACAACATTATTTCGATCTACCGGGTGGGAAAAACCGGTACTTTCTAAGGCTAACGGGGTGGCAATTTTGGCAGCAAGAATCTGACTTAAATCATCGTCATACAACTTTCTTAGCAGCATTCCCAAGGTGATGAAGTTCAAATCACTGTAATGAAACTCTCTCTGCTTTGGATACTTTAAGGGCAAGCTAGCAATTCTTTGCTTTACCTGCTCTGGGCTTGAGCAGGAAATATAAAACGGGCGCCATTCTTCAGCACCGGACTCATGCCTTAGTAAATCCTCGATTGTCAGATCTTTTTTATCTTCAACTTCCCACTCTGGTAGATATCGAGATATCGGATCATCCAGCTGTAGGAGTTTCTCTTCAAGGGCACACATAATTAAAGTTGTTGTGCAAAGAACTTTCGTGATTGAGGCTAAATCAAAACTACTTTCTTCGTTAATGGGTGTTGGGTTTGCTATTCCAAATTCAGAGGTAAATCCCTTAACCTCTGATGAAACCATTCCGCTAGATATACGGGAGATTGCCAGCGCAGATGTCATGTATGCACAATACTTCCCTGGTAGCTGATTGGACTCTCTTTAAACCACCATGCGGCATCCAAATCATGAGTTGTCTCTGGTGCTATTTGGTGAGCTAAGTAGATAGCGGCCCTAATCCCTAGAACCCCTTCCATCATGGAGCCGATCGAAACCTTTAGGCCTGAGTTGATTGCCTGATTGGCTATTTGCAATGCTGGCACTACCCCTCCCGCTTTCAATATTTTTACATTGAGGTACTTGAAGGCCTGCGTTGAAACAACCTTTTCCAGATCCTCTTGCGAGAAACATGACTCATCAGCCATAAGTGGAATGTTGCACTCCTGCGCCAGAGCGGCATGCCCCAAGAAATCAGCTTTGGGCAATGGTTGCTCCAAATACTCAATATTGGCACCGCTTTTAGCTATCTCCCTCGTAGCCAAAACCGCGTACTCCAAACTCCAAGCCTGATTAGGATCAATCCTAATGATTGCGGCTTGACCAGCTAACTCCCTAATAATCTCAATGCGTTGCAACAGATCTGATAACTCATCTTCTTTTACCTTTAACTTAAAGGTGTCAAAGCCAGCGTTTACTCTCTCTTGAACAATTTCCTTCAAATCTTTCAATTCTGCAATGGGGATCGTGACATCAGTAGCTATAGAGCAACTCGGATGTATCTCGGTATTCCATAACGCCATATCGAGTGCGGCTTTAGCGCTCCGGAAAATCTCCAGCTTTGAAATTATCTCTGGGCTAATCTCATTCAAATCTTGAACCGCTGGCGAGTGGAGTTGCTGCAAGATAACCTCATGAGTATCGCCCGATATTTGTGGTGTAGCCACACACTCTCCGACACCGATGCGACCATCGGTGAATTCAATCTCTACCTGAATTACTGGATAAGCACTAACACTACGCAACGCTGTAACAAAAGGCGCTCGTAAACTTATGGGTTTCTCAGTAATCGTGATACTTTTAATCATATGGAGTTTCGCACCGCTTCGCTATCTGATTTAAGCGATATCGCTGAGTTGTTCCATGCCTGCTGGCATATCTCGTATGAAGATCTACTTTCAGTCGATGTACGCAGTGAAATGACTCTGGAAAAATCCGCAGATTTATGGAGACCATCTCTGGTTGATCCCAAAGGCAAAGAGACAGTTGTTGGGATACTCGATTCGAAAATTGTCTCTGTGTTTAGAGTTGGCCCAGACAAGGATGATCCAGCCCTAGGCCACTTGTTCTCGCTATATGTTGATCCAAAAGTTGCCGGAAAAGGATTAGGTAAAGCTTCTTTAACTGAGGCTGCCGAAAAACTCGCTGAAAAAGGCTTTAAATCAATGAGTTTGTGGGTGTTTGAGAAAAATGCCATCGCCCGTAACTTGTACCAAGGTTTCGGCTTCCAGCTTACTGGAGAATCAAGAATTGATGAACGCTGGAAGGAAAATGAGATCAAAATGCGCAAGGAGTTTACCTAATAACTACTCGGTAATTTCCTTCTGGTTTTGGCTCAGGCAACTGCAATGGTTTTGCACCAGGTGTAAATGATCCCAAAACTCGATTGCCGCTGGCACCAGTACATGATGGAACCGCGCCGGGTAGTCCAAACCAGGAGAGGTAACCAATCAAGGCAAAGGTAGCTGCCTCCTTTTGTCTAGGATCTAAGCCCAAAACTGACATGGGTTGCACTCGGCAATTAGGTAAGCGCTGTGAAAGTCTTTCCATCATTAGCGGGTTTGCTGAACCTCCGCCATGAACATATAAATCCTTTAACTCAAATCTTTCAACTTCAATTGCTACTGTCTCAACAGTCAACTCTAGAAGGGTGCGAACTACCTCTGAGATGTTCCAAGTTGAAATATCACCAAAGTATTGTTTGATGTAAGGCAGATGGAATAGCTCTTTACCTGTGGACTTAGGTGGCGGGGCTTGATAGTAAGGCTCTTGCAACATCTCAGAAAGAACTTTCTGATTTACCTGACCCTGTAAGGCTATCTTGGAATCTTGATCAAATTTAATTACTCCATTGGAATGAGCCTGTAGTGCTGCATCCATCAAACCATTTGCTGGTCCAATGTCATATGCGATCGGAACCATACCTCTACTAGTTACTGTGATATTTGAAATTCCACCTAAGTTCAAAGCCCCGACTGGCTCTGCGTAATCACCGAACATCATTTGATCAATAAGGCTGACAAGAGGTGCGCCATGACCGCCAGCTGCCACATCACGGGATCTAATGTTGGAAAGTACTGGAATTCCGGTCTTTTCTGCGATCCAGGTGGGCTCACCTAACTGGAGGGTTCCTAGTGCATGGTTTGATTCAATCCAGTGGTAGAGAGTTTGGCCGTGAGAAGCGATTAGGGAAACATCATGTTGGCCTATTAACTCTTTAGCAGCTGAAGCAAAGGCCTGACCGATGAAGGTATCCAATCTGCAAACCCGCTCCATATCTATGGTGCGTGGTGGCATCGCAGCTGCAATCTCTGCGTGAAGTGCCTCGCTGTAGGTAATGCTCTTAAAATCCATCACTTCCAGGGTGATTTCACGGTTACTCTCTTGAAAATCACATAAAGCTACATCGATGCCATCATAAGAGGTTCCTGAAATCATTCCAATTATCTTCACTTCAATACCTCCGGACAAGCTACTAGGTGGGAATTGGTGGCATTTAATAACTCTGGAACTTTCAACTTACAACTTTCTACCGCTAATGGGCAGCGGAGATGGAAAGCACAACCTTGTGGCAGGTTGGCAGGATCTGGCACCTCTCCCTCCAAGACATTTTCAAAATCTATACCTCGAACATTGGTGTGCTCTGGAATCGATTCAATCAAAGCCTTTGTGTAAGGGTGCTTTGGATTGTTAAGAACTTCATCCCAAGTACCGTACTCAACAATACGACCCAGATACATGACTGCTATTTCATCGCTGATATGACGAACCATTGAGAGATCATGGCTGATAAAAATATAGGTTAAATTAAATTTATTTTTCAGATCAACCAGAAGGTTCATAACATCGGCTCTAACCGAAACATCAAGTGCTGAAACAGGTTCATCCAATACCAATAACTCTGGCTCGGCCGCCAAGGCACGTGCAATCGCAACACGTTGGCGTTGCCCACCAGAAAGTTGATGCGGGAAGCGGGTTTGCATATCTGCCGCGATCCCTACTACGCCAAGTAATTCAATAACCCGGTCAGTAATTTCAGCATCGCTTCTTAATTTGTGGGTATTTAATACTTCGGCAATACAAGCCCCAATGGTTTGTCTTGGGTTTAACGAGGAGTATGGATCTTGGAATACCAACTGAGTTTTTGAATGTCTACTACGGATGGTGTTTTTAACCCCTTGACCAAGTGGTGAGCCACTCCAAAGTAGAGAGCCTTCAGTTGGTGGCTCCAATCCAACAATCAGTCGCGCCAAAGTTGATTTACCGCAACCACTTTCACCAACAATTCCTAGGGTTCTGCCCTTCTCCACTGAAAGCGTGATGCCATTGAGCGCATTAACAACGCTCTTGTGGGCACGAATGCGGTATCGCTTCGTAACATCATTGATACTCAAACTCATTGATTGGCTCCCAACGGAAAAAAGCAAGCCACCGAACTAGAGTTATTGCTTGTTAGCTCTGGCCTGTGACTAGAACAGATATCTCTAGCTTCTTTACAGCGCGGAGCAAAGGCGCAGGTATTTAGAACCTGCCATGGTTTGGGTGGTACACCAGGAATTGATTCCAATCTCTCTCGATCGCGACCGGCCGCTGGAAGTGAAGCGAGTAAGCCTGCGGTGTAGGGATGCTTTGGTGCTTTGAAAATCTCATCAACAGTTCCAGTTTCAACCACTCTTCCGGCATACATAACAATTACCCGGTCCACTAGATTTGCTACAACTCCTAAATCATGGGTGATCCAAAGCATCGACATCTTACGGCGCTTTCTCTCTTTAGCCACAAGCGCCAGAATCTGTCTTTGGATAGTTACATCAAGTGCGGTTGTTGGTTCATCCGCAATTAAGAGTTCGGGAGATAGCAATAGCGACATTGCAATCATCACTCTTTGCCGCATTCCACCAGAAAATTCATGTGGGTAACTATCAAAGGCTCTATTTGGATCAGCGATTCCAACAGCCGCTAAACCATTGAGAATATGTCCCTTCTGATCGGTTATCTGATGTTGGTGAGAGTCCAAAACTTCAAGTAATTGTTCGCCAATCTTCATCACAGGATTCAATGCGGTCATCGGATCCTGATAAATCATCGCTACTTCCTTACCGCGAATATTGCGCAAATCCTCGGTTGAGCTCTTGAGTAGATCTCTACCTTTAAATCTAATCTCACCAGATTCAATCTTTAAGCCCCGAGCCAGCAAACCAAGAATTGATAAGGCTGACAACGTTTTTCCAGAGCCGCTCTCGCCAACAACTCCAACGGCTTCGCCCGGCTTGATATCAAAGCTGACATCATTAACTAAAACTCTTTTATCCTCTGATATGACAACAGAAAGATTTCTTATCTCAAGTAGGTTGCTCATCCGCTACTCCTACGTGCTGGATCTAGGGCGTCTCGTAGACCATCTCCAACCAAATTCAAACCAACTACGACAACGGTGATAAAGAGAGAAGGGAAGGCCAATGTCCACCAGGCAAAAGATGCCAAAGCTTGCGCTTCAGAAACCATTAAGCCAAGAGATGCATCCGGTGGTTGAGTACCTAAACCTAAGAAGGAAAGACCTGACTCAGTCAAGATTGCCCAGGATAGTGAGAGCGCAATCTGCACCACGATAGGGGCCAAAACATTTGGCATGACATGGCGCATCAAGATTCGCGGTGTTGAAAAACCGAGCACTCTTACCGACTTTACGTAATCCATCTCCTTAACGGTGAGTACTGGCCCACGAGCAACTCGAATAAAGATTGGGGTATAAACAATTGCAATGGCGATTGAGGTATCAATCCAAGAGTTACCCAAGCTATTTACAATGGCAAGAGCCAACAAAATCGCAGGGAAGGCAAATATCACATCACTAGCTCGGACTACTAGATTGTCCAGCCAGCCACCAAAAAAACCTCCAACAACACCGAGAAATACCCCTACTGTCGCCGCAATTCCTACTGAAAGCAGGGCAACAGATAAGGAGCGGCTCATGCCATCAATTGAGCGAGAAAAAATATCCCTACCAAATTGATCGGTGCCAAACCAATAATTACCACTCGGGCCCTGCAAAGCATCAATTGGGTTCTGCTCTAATGGATCAATCGGTGCCAGATTTAGTGCAGAGATAAGAGAGAGAACAACCATTACTAAAACCAAAAATAAACCAATAACACCAGAGGTACTCTTAAAGTAATAATGTATCCAGTCTCTTTTTCCAGTAGCGGTTTTCATTTGATTCTCGGATCCACCTTTCGATAGACCCAATCAGTGATTAGGTTGATAGTTACAAAGAGAATCGCGAATACCATGATGCTGCTCTGCACGGTGGCATACTCACGTTTATTAATCGCATCAAGAATTTGTCGTCCCATACCAGGCAGGGCAAATATCTTCTCAACAATTACCGCTCCGCCCAACAGATAACCAAATTGGATTCCAGTCATGGTAACGATAGGAATTAATGAGTTTCTCAAAACATGGCGCAATCTGACAATCCTTGGTTTTACACCTTTGCCATAAGCGGTCCTAACAAAATCTTTGTCTACTGTTTCCAGCAAAGCCGATCTGGTTGTGCGCATCACCGGGGCCGCAACTGCAATTCCCAACACCAGGCTGGGGAAGAGCATTTGCTGCAAATTCATTGAAAGATCTTCAAATGGAGTCATGTATTCGTAGCCATTTGGAAAGTATTGAAACTTATTAGCCGTAACTGTGACTATGGTTGTGCTCAAAACAAAACCTGGAATTGCAAGTGCTAGCAAACCAAAGAATTGACCAAGAAAATCACGGGCGCTGCCAGGCTTGCGGGCACTAAACATGCCGATTGAGATGCCGATTAAAACCCCAAGAATCGTTCCAAATAGGGCCAGCTGCATAGTTACGAGAAGTGCAGACCTGGTTAAATCCCAAACTGGGGCGCCTGTTGAATAAGAAAAGCCTAAATCCCCCGATAAAAAACTGGCCATCCAGGATAGATACTGCCCCACTAATGGTTTGTCGATCCCATAGTAGGCACGCAACGTATCAATCTGCTCTGGGGTCAGTACTCCGGTTTCTATGCCCAAAGAGCTGGTGATGGTGTCGCCGGGGATGACCCGCAATACGACGAATACAAATACTGAAATTCCGAAAAGTGTGGTTAGTACTGAAGCCAAACGCTTAAGAAATCCCATTCACCTTTTCCTAGTTGTTTTCTCGAAGTAATTCTGCCTTCAAAATATAAGGCGTGTGGAGTTTCCCCCACACGCCTTACCTAATTACTTACTATCCAAGTGTCGAAGAACGAAGCTGTAGCAAAGAGCCGTTTGCTAGAGCTGAGAATCCACGAAGCTTCTTGGTAGCAACTCGATACTCATAAGGAGTAGCGAGCCATACCCAGACCGCGTTGTCTTCCAACTCCTTGGAGATTGCGGTGTAAGCACCTTTACGATCAGCAACTTTTCCACTTGCCTTACCTTTAATGAAGTTGGCATCAAGAGTGTCTGATGAGTAAGTGGCAACCTTGTTTAAGTTTCCAGTTGATGTGAAGTAACGGGTGTACATGGTGTCTGGATCGATACGGCCACCATTGTTAGCCAATGTTGCAACGAAATCAGCGGCTAACCAACGAGGAACATATGTTGCTTGTTCAACGATGTCTAGATCCATTGTGATATTCGCTTTGGCTAATTGCGCCTTCAAGTTCTGTGCCATTGCAACAGATGTAGCCCATCCGGTGCTGGTTACCAATGTCTTAAAGGTAACGCCTGATGACTTACCAGCCGCTGCCAAATACTCCTTGGCTTTCGCTATATCCTGCTTAGCGCATGGACGAGCGTTTGCATCAGAGCGATATGCAGGGCTTGTAATTGGACCGGTTACCTGTCCCTGTCCGAGAAGCGCAGTGTTGATCAACTCCTGACGATCAATTGCACATTGAACGGCTAGGCGAACATTCTTATCGTTGAATGGCGCGACCTTGGTGTTGAACTGCAATGCGTAATATGCCAACGCCGGGGTCTTGAACATCTTCAAATTGCTCTTGACCTGACGTGCGATTAGCGGATCTGTAATGATTCCCATGCCAATTGTTCCTGCGTTTAGTGCAGAGAGAATTGAGGCTTCGGTTGGTATAACTCGGATAGTTACATCTTTAATCTTAGGTTCACCCATGAAGTAGTCAGCATTAGCAGAAAGCTTCAAAGATTGAGTTGGCTCCCAAGAAACAAACTTGTAAGGACCGGTTCCGTTTGGCTTATTGCTGCCACCAATCTTTCCAGCATCTATATCTGCCTTAGAGAGCATTGCCATATTAACGCCTTCCAACGCAGCAAGAATTGGCGCGTTTGGAATCGACATGTTCAAAATTAACTTACGGCCATCAGCCTTGATTGAGGTGATTGTCGCGATATTCGCGCGAGCTGCAGCACCAGTCTTGGTATCAAGGATGCGCTCTAGAGATGCCTTGGCATCCTCTGCATCAAATGTTGAACCGTCATGGAACTTGACTCCTTGACGAAGATTCAAAGTAAGAGTTTTTCCATCTTTAGAAAAGATCCAAGAGGTTGCTAAACCACCTTTGATGGCATTTTTGGCGCCGATTTCAATCAAGCTGCCATAAACCAGACCTAAGCCACGCACTGTTGCAAAGTTTGTTGCAGTGTGTGGATCGGTCTTATCTATATCTAGGACGCTACCAATTACTAGGCTGGAGTCAGCAGCCTTGGCTGGTTGGGTTACAAGAATGCCGCCAAACATGGCTGCAATCGCAACACCTGTCCATAATTTACGTAGTTTCACTTGCTTTCCTTTCAAACGAGGGTTGAGTTAATCCTTCTCTTTTATTTGCTTTTGGTCAAGGATGGTCAAGACCTTGCTCCAAATCTCGCAGCGGTTAACGCATGATTTCCGTTACTAATTCGAATTCGCTCTCCCAAACAACTCTCTACTAATTCACTGACCCCAACACCTTCTTCAAAAATACCGCCGCCAAAAGCCAGCGGAATACCCTCTGTTTTCAAGGTATTTTGCGCTCTTTTAACTAGCGCGACCAAATGATGAGCTGCACCTTCCAAGATGGTTTTAGCGCTGAGAACACCGGCCTTTCCGGCCTGCGATACTAAGGGAGTTAGAGCGGCTACAGCGGAGCGATCCTTGCCATAGACAAACTCTCTGACACTTGACCAATCAGAGCCACCAACCGCATCTGAAATGCGTCGCGATAGTTCATCAAACTCTGTATTTGATTCAATCTGCGATAACAGGTGTCTTAACGATTCGCGGCCAATCCAATAACCAGCGCCTTCATCGCCAAGCAGATAACCCCACCCTCCAACGGTAATTTCTTTGCCTTCTTTTGTAATGTGTATAGCGATAGAACCAGTCCCAGCATAAATAAAAACACCTTGACCTGGAGCGAAAACTGAGTAGTAAGCGAGGGCAATATCGGAGCTCAAGTTGAGTTTGGCTAATGGAAATACTGAGTTCAATTCAGATTTTATTAATTCCGGTGCACCAAATCCTGTAATCCCTAAAGAAATTACGTCAGGCGTAAGTTCATTTAACTCATTTTCTAGCGCTTTGGTAAAGCTACGGAATTTTTCCAAAGATTCACTGCGGTAGAGATGGCCATCAACTGGAGGCAAAGATCCTTTTTTCACAACCGCGCCTGTTTCATCAACCAAACACCACTTGGCTGATGAAGCTCCTCCATCAACACCTAGGCTCAACATGGCATTAGCCTTTCACAGCACCGGCTGTTAGACCCTTAATGAACTGCTCAGAAAGAACTAGGTAGAGAACAACTAAAGGCAAGGCAGCCAAACAAAGACCTGCAAAGAGAACCCCCCATTGCGAGGCGTATTGACCAAAGAAAACCGTTAAGCCCTGCATCAAGGTTTTCTTCTCTGGACTCTGCAGGAAAACCAGAGGTAGGAAGAAGTCATTCCAGATTGGAATCGCTGAATAAATAGCCACAATCGCCATTCCTGGGCGCACCAATGGCACTAATACCCTGCGCAAAAGCACAAACTCGCTGGCGCCATCAATTCGAGCTGCATTATCTAAGTCATTCGGTAGTGATCTGAAGAAACCACTCATGATAAAAACTGCGGCAGGCAACGCTGCGGAGGTATAAACCAGTATTAAGCCAAGCCGTGAGTCCAACAAGCCCATCCACTTTAATTGAATAAACAGCGGCAAAATCGCTAACTTGGCTGGAACCAACATGCCGGTCAAAATAAAACCAAAGACCAGATTATTTCCTTTGAATTGATATCGACCTAAAACAAATCCGGCTCCTAGTGCCAGGATTAAAATTAAAACTAAGGAGCCGCCGGTAATAATCAATGAGTTAAAGAAGTAAGAACCGAATGAACCTTCACTCCAAACACGGGCGTAGTTTTCCCAATATGGGTCGCGTGCCAGGGCAAAAGGCGTACTTGCGAAATCATTAGATTCACGCAATGAGGAGTTGAGCAAAAAGAAAACTGGTAGTAAAACCATAATAGAATTGATTATCAAAACTCCTTGGAAGAAAATCTTGGAGCGCAGAAGTTTCATTATTGCTCAACCTCTCGCTTCCTCAACATCTTTGATCCAAACGCTGCACCTAGTCCCACCAAGGTGAAGATCAATACTCCTAGTGCAGAGCCAACACCAACATTGTTTGCACCAGAATCTATGGATCCAAATGAAAGTCGATAGAACATCAAAGCTAATGTGTCAGTTGCACCTGCAGGGCTACCATTTGAACCACCCAAAACAAATGGCAGATCAAACCATTCATATGCACCGATAAAGGTCAGCACCGTGATTATGGTCAGAGACGGCGCTAACAAAGGAAAGATAATCTTGCGGAAAATTTGACCCTCAGAGGCTCCATCGATGCGGGCAGCCTCAATATATTCCGTATTTATCGCGTTTAAACCGGCTAAAAAGACAATCGCTGGGAATCCGACCCATCGCCACAAGTTAATAAACATCAGAGTTGGTAGGGCTGTTGCCGTATCGCCTAGCCAAGGTTTGGCAAACTCCGGCAGACCAATAGCTGTGATGATCTGATTAACCGGACCATAGAAAGGATCCAACAACGCCTGCCATAAATAACCCACTACAACCAGTGAGAAGATAACAGGAAGAAAAACTACAACACGATAAAGCCGCAAACCGCGTTTAATACGGAACATCGCGTAA
>JBEAXZ010000018.1:0-12858 GCA_041159565.1 Actinomycetota bacterium
GCCTCAATCAAGGTCTCAAATCCATACTGAACTAATTGAGAAGCACCGCCGCAGAGAACAGATTGCTCTCCAAATAGATCGGTTTCGGTTTCCTCAGTAAATGTGGTGAGAATTCCACCAGCACGAAGACCACCCATCGCCTTTGCATATGAAAGGGTTAAAGGCCAAGCATTTCCAGTCGCATCCTGCTCAACTGCCACGATATCTGGAACACCGCGGCCAGCTACATACTCACGACGGACCAAGTGTCCTGGACCTTTTGGCGCAACCATACAAACATCGATGTTGGCAGGTGGCTTTATGTAGCCAAAACGAATATTAAAACCATGTCCAAAGAACAGAGCATCGCCAGCTTTGAGGTTTGGCTCGATTGACTCTTTGTAAATGTGACGTTGTTTATGATCAGGTGCCAACAACATTATGACCGTTGCTTCCTTGACCGCTTCGGCAACTGTTACAACGCGTAGACCTTCCTGCTCGGCCTTAGCGCGCGACTTTGAGCCCTCCGCTAGACCAACACGGACATCTACTCCGCTATCTCTTAGGTTCAATGCATGCGCATGACCTTGTGAACCGTAACCGATGACCGCAACCTTTCGGCCTTGAATAACCGATAGATCTGCATCTTCGTCATGATAGATAGTTGCCACGTTAGCTCCAGCTTTCTTTTCTTGGTTTTGGTTATTAAGTTTTTTTATCTAGTTTTGGTAATCCTCGGTCTGGCTATGCGACTCTGATGAGGCTAGTCCAGTTTCCTGCAAAGTTCGCTCCGCCAAGGTTGTGTCACCCATCTCAATAGCGATCAACCCGGATTGAACCAACTCTTTAACTCCAAACTTGCCCAACTCTGTAAGCAGTGAGGCCAAATCTTTACTAGTGCCAATCGCCTCAACAACCACGGAGTCACTGCTCTCCTCAACAATCTGGCCGTTAAATTTTGTAGCCAAAGCCTCAATCTCGTTTCGAGTACCTGAGCTGCTGACTTTGACCATAAGGAGTTCGCGTTGTCTTGAGTTGGTGCTCGTCATCTCTTGGATACCGATGACATTGACTAGCTTAAATAGCTGGGCGCTAACTTGATCAAGGGCGTGACCTTCAAGATTCAAAACAATAGTCATGCGGGATACCTCTGGGTTTTCAGTAGGTCCCACGGCCAAAGAATCAATGTTGTATCCACGTCGTGAAAATAGGGATGCCACTCGAGCCAATACGCCAGGGCTATTTTCAACCAATACCGAAAGTGTGTGCTGCGCCATGGTTATAACTCCTGTGAATCCCAGTCCGGCGCCATCTCTTTGGCGATCATGATGTCATCATTTGAAGTACCTGCCGCGACCATCGGCCAAACCATTGCATCACGGTGTACATTGAAATCAACAACTACTGGTGCATCGTTAATGGCGTTGGCTTCCTTAATAATCTTGTCCACATCGGATTTGTTGTCACAACGCAGACCAACGCAACCCATTGCTTCTGCCAACTTTGCGAAATCTGGAATGCGCTTTGAGTGCAGATCGGTGTTGGAGTATCGCTGTTGATAAAACAGTGATTGCCATTGACGAACCATTCCCAAACTCTCATTATTAATAATCGCTACTTTGATTGGGATGTTGTTGAGTGCGCAGGTAACCAACTCTTGATTGGTCATCTGGAAACAACCATCACCGTCAATTGCCCAGACCGGAGTATCTGGAGCGCCGACCTTTGCGCCCATCGCAGCCGGAACCGCATAACCCATAGTTCCTAATCCACCAGAGTTCAACCAGGTGCGCGGTTTTTCATACTTAACAAATTGAGAGGCCCACATTTGATGTTGACCAACACCGGCAACATAAATTCCATCTGGACCAGTTATTGCACCGATTCTTTCAATTACATATTGAGGAGAGAGTGATCCATCTGTCGGCTCGTTATAACCCAATGGGTACTTCTCTCTTAATGAACCCATCTGGCGCCACCAAGTAGTTAAATCTGGTTGGTTCTTTTTGAACTCTGCCTCAACCGCTGGAATTAACGCTCGGATTGTTGGACCTAAGTCACCAATAATTGGAACATCGGCATAACGATTCTTGCCAATCTCAGCAGGATCAATATCAGCATGAATTATCTTCGCGTTAACTGCGAAGGTAGAGAGTTTTCCTGTTACACGATCATCGAAGCGAGCGCCCAAAGTGATTAACAAATCAGCTTTTTGCAACGCGGTAACCGCCGCTACGGTGCCATGCATGCCAGGCATTCCAAGATGCTGATGATGACTGTCGGGGAAAGCGCCACGCGCCATAAGGGTGGTTACAACAGGCGCACCTACTAACTCAGCTAATTTCAACAGCTCCTTAGCAGCATTGGCTTTAATGACTCCGCCGCCGATATAGAAAACTGGTTTTACTGATTGCGCAATCAATGCAGCGGCATCTCTAATTGATTGGGAGTTTGGCTCAGTTTGAGGTTTGTAGCCACGAAGATTGATTGATGTTGGATAGTTGTAATCAGTCATCTTCTGTAGCGCATCTTTTGCAATGTCTACTAATACCGGACCGGGACGTCCCGAGTTTGCAATGTAAAAGGCTTCGGCGATTGCCTTGGGAATATCAAGTGGATTGGTAATCAAGTAATTGTGTTTTGTAATTGGCATAGTCACGCCACGAATATCTGCTTCTTGGAAGGCATCGGTACCAATTGCCGGTCCGGGTACCTGTCCTGTGATTGCAACGATCGGAACAGAATCCATCTGTGCATCGGCAAGTGGGGTAACTAAGTTTGTAGCTCCTGGTCCAGAGGTAGCGATACATACACCGACTCGACCTGTTGCTTGCGCATAACCGGTGGCTGCATGCCCTGCACCTTGTTCATGTCGAACCAGAATGTGGCGAATTTTGGAATCATAAATGGGATCGTAAGCCGGAAGGATTGCACCTCCTGGGATACCGAACATGACATCAACGCCAGCTTGCTCTAAAGCGTTGACGAGAGATTGTGCTCCCGTAATCTGATTGCTCATGTTCTACTCCTTCCCCTGATATCTCGAAATCAATTCCGCTCCAATAATGCAAAAACCCCCAGTTTCCTGAGGGTGCGCGTGAACTTGAAGCTAGTTCACGCGCAGCGAATCACCACCACTGAAACAATGATTGAGACAGATGATGAGTTCGCTGACATGTGGAGAATTATCCCGTCACAAAAAGTATGAGTCAACCCCTGAGACGCCTATCTCACATTTTGAACTAGAAATCAGGCCTAGTCGCAGACCGCTCCCTTAGAGGCAGAACCAACTAACCTCGAGTATTTCCCGAGGACCCCGGAGGTATAGCGCGGAGGCAATGGGCGGAACTCGGAACGACGCTGGGCCAGCTCCTTGTCATCAATTAGAAGATCTAGTGTTCGCTGCTTTGTATCAATACGAATTCGATCGCCATCTTTTACTAATGCAATTGGACCACCATCAACCGCCTCTGGCGCAACATGGCCAACACAAAGTCCTGTTGTGCCACCAGAGAATCGACCATCGGTTAATAAGAGAACAGATTTTCCAAGACCTGCACCTTTGATTGCGCCGGTAATCATCAACATCTCGCGCATACCAGGACCACCCTTTGGTCCCTCATAACGAATTACAACAACATCGCCAGCTTTAATGGTGCCATCTTCTAAAGCCTGCATAGCGGATTGTTCTCTATCGAAAACTCTTGCTGGTCCTTCAAATACATCAACGCCAACGCCAGCGACTTTGGTAACCGCACCCTCTGGTGCCAAGCTGCCACCCAAAATTGTTATGCCGCCAGTTGTTGCCATTGGATTACTAGTAGCTTTCAAAATATCACCATCAGGATCAGGTGGATTAACATCAGCTAAATTCTCAGCCATAGTTTTGCCGGTAACTGTTAAGCAATCTCCATGAAGAAGACCAGCTTCCAACAAAGCCTTTAGAACTACCGGGATTCCGCCAACCTTATCTACATCACTCATTACAAATCGGCCGAATGGTTTTAGATCACCAAGCAATGGGACCTTTGATCCAATGCGATGGAAATCATTGAGAGTTAGATCAACCTTCGCTTCATGCGCGATAGCGAGTAGATGCAAAACCGCATTTGTCGATCCACCTAAAGCCATTAAAGAGGTAATAGCATTTTCAAAGGCGCGCTTAGTAAGAATCTGTCGGGTAGTAATTCCTTGGCGAATCAGTTCAACTACCGCTGCGCCGGATTTAATTGCATAGGTATCGCGGCGACGATCCACAGCCGGGGGTGCCGCTGATCCAGGTAGTGATAAACCGATTGCTTCTCCAATGGTTGCCATGGTGTTTGCGGTGTACATACCGCCGCAGGCTCCCTCACCGGGACATATGGCGCGCTCGATTTTGTCGACCTCTTCTCGGGTTATTAGACCTCGAGCGCAGGCACCGACCGCTTCAAATGCATCGATGATGGTTACATCTTTTCCATCTACCTGACCTGGCAAAGTAGAACCGGCATAAACAAAAACGCTAGCGACATCAAGCCGGGCTGCAGCCATCATCATTCCTGGCAGAGATTTATCGCAACCAGCAAAGGTGACCATGCCATCAAGTCTCTCTGCCTGCATAACGGTTTCTACGGAGTCAGCGATAACTTCCCGCGAAACTAATGAGAAATGCATTCCTTCATGTCCCATTGAAATTCCATCAGAAACGGAGATAGTTCCAAACTGCATGGGAAATCCACCGGCTTCGATAACCCCTTGCTTTGAAGCCTTAGCTAAACGGTCAAGTGAAAGGTTGCAGGGAGTAATTTCATTCCAAGATGAAGCGATGCCGATCTGCGGCTTAGCAAAATCTTCATCTTTCATTCCGACCGCACGCAACATGCCGCGAGCTGGAGCTCGCTCTAAACCATCTGTTACATCTTTAGAACGTGGTTTCATATCGTCGGTCATGAGGTAAGCCTACTTAAGCCTGTCCTAAATGCTTTAGAAGAAGTTCGCGAACCTTAGCTGCGTCGGCCTGTCCTTTAGTCTCTTTCATAACCGCACCAATTAATGCACCAGCGGCTGGAACATGCCCACCTCTAACTTTTTCTGCAACATCTGGTTGGGCTGCAATTGCCTTTTCAATCGCTGCCATTAGCGCTGAATCATCAGAGACAACTTGAATGCCGCGACTCTTAATAATTTCTGAGGGTCTGCCTTCTCCAGCAATGACGCCTTCAACTACCTGTCGGGCCAACTTATCGGTTAGTTCACCCTTTTCAATTAGAGCAACAATTTCAGCAACATCTGCGGAGCTAATTGGTAGTTCAGCGACAGCAACACCTTTTTCATTGGCCAACCTAGCGATCTCACCTAACCACCAAGATCTCGCTCTGGTGGGGTCGGCTCCAAAATTCACTGTGGCCTCAACTAAATCAAGAACATCGGCGTTAATCATCGCCGCCATTTCCTTGTCTGGAACCTGCCAAGCCTCTTGTAATTTCTTTCTTCTAACTGAAGGTTTTTCTGGAAGCGATTTTTTAATCTTTTCGATTAATTCAGATGTTGGAGCAACTGGAACCAAATCTGGCTCAGGAAAATAACGATAATCCTCAGCCTGCTCTTTGGAGCGACCAGGTGTGGTTAAACCAGTGTCCTCGTGGAAGTGTCTTGTCTCTTGTACAACTTTTTCGCCTTTATTGAGTAGTTCGGCATGACGAATCATTTCGCCACGTACCGCTCTCTCTACAGATCGCAGTGAGTTAACATTTTTGGTTTCACTTCGAGTTCCAAGTTTTTCTACCCCAATTGGACGCAGTGAAACATTGGCATCACAGCGCAGCGAGCCCTGCTCCATCTTTACATCACTTACTCCAAGTCCACGCAAAATATCCCGCAGCTCTGAAACATAAGCTCGGGCAACCTCTGGTGCGTGCTTTCCAGTTCCAGTTATTACCTTGGTAACAATCTCTACAAGAGGAATTCCAGCGCGGTTGTAATCCAATAATGAATAGTCAGCGCCATGAATGCGCCCAGTTGCACCACCCATGTGAAGTGATTTTCCAGTGTCCTCTTCCATGTGGACCCGTTCAATTTCGATCCGGAACTCCTTAGGGCCTTCCTCTGTATCGATAGTTACATCCAAATAACCATTTACACAGATTGGTTCATCGTATTGAGAGGTTTGGAAGTTCTTAGGCATATCTGGGTAGAAGTAGTTTTTGCGAGCGAAGCGAGAAAAAGGTGCAATTGAACAGTTAAGCGCTAGACCAATCGCAATGGTGTATTCAATAGCTTTGCCATTTACTACAGGTAGCGAACCTGGAAGTCCTAAACAAACTGGACAGGTCTGAGTGTTTGGCGCAGCACCAAACACTGTATTGCAACCACAAAACATCTTGGATTCAGTACCCAGCTCAACATGTACCTCTAGTCCGAGAACTGGTTCGTACTTTGCAATTACATCCTCATACTTCAACGCCATTACTTTGCTCCTAGCTGTGGAGCGGAGGCCAAAATTGGTTGGCCCCATTTAGTTAGCAATGCTGCTTCTAGAGCGGAACCAACTTTGTACATTCGATCATCCTGCATCGCAGGTGCCATGATTTGGAAACCGGCTGGCAAGCCATCTTCTTCCGCCAAACCTGATGGCAGAGACATTCCACCAATTCCAGCCAGGTTGGTTGGAATTGTTGCGATGTCATTTAGGTACATTGCGATTGGGTCGTTAGCTTTTTCACCAATCTTAAAAGCAGTGGTTGGAGCGGTTGGTGAAACCAACACATCAGCCAACTTGAAGGCATTTTCAAAATCTCGAGAGATTAAGGTTCGAACCTTTTGCGCACTTCCGTAATACGCATCGTAATAACCACTTGATAATGCGTAGGTTCCCAAAATAATGCGGCGCTTTACCTCACGACCAAAGCCTGCCTGTCGTGTCAGGTTCATTACATCCTCTGCTGAACCAGATCCAACCCGCATTCCATAACGCATCGCATCAAAGCGAGCCAAGTTGGAGGAGCATTCACTGGGCGCAATTAAATAGTAAGCCGCTAATGCATAATCAAAGTACTTACAAGAAACCTCAACAATCTCCGCACCTTGCTGCGCAAGAAGCTCGAGAGATTCATTGAATAACTTTAAAACGCCAGGTTGATAACCATCACCCTGCAACTCCTTGATTACACCAATTTTCATGCCTTTTACATTGCCATCTTTGGCAGCGGCAACAACCGGTGGAATAGGAGCGTTAATTGAAGTGGAATCTAATTTGTCGTAACCACCGATAGCTTCATGTAAATACGCAGCATCTAGAACGGTTCGGGCACATGGTCCGGCCTGATCAAGTGATGAGGAAAAGGCAACTAGGCCATAACGGGAAACCCCACCATAAGTTGGTTTTACTCCAACAGTTCCAGTAACTGCTGCCGGCTGACGAATTGACCCGCCAGTATCGGTGCCGATTGCAAGTGGTGCTTCAAATGCAGCTAGTGCTGCAGAAGAACCGCCACCTGATCCACCAGGAATTCGAGTTAAATCCCAAGGATTGTGGGTCGGTCCATAAGCGGAGTTTTCTGTCGAGGAGCCCATTGCAAACTCATCCATATTGGTCTTACCCAAAATAACAACGCCGTTTTCCTTTAATCGGGTTACCACTGTGGAGTCGTATGGCGGACGCCAGCCTTCCAACATTTTTGAACCACAGGTGGTGGGAATTCCTTTTTGTGTCATGACATCTTTTAGCGCTAATGGAACACCTGCAAGTGGCGGAAGATCTGCACCGCTCTTACGCTTTTCATCAATCGTGCGTGCTTGATTGATGGCACCTTCTGAATCCACATATAAGAAGGCATGTACTTCAGAATCTACTTTTGCAATTTGATCTAAGTGCGCTTGAGTAAGTTCAACACTTGAAATCTCTCCAGCTTTGAGAGAAGCGGCCATTTCCGTGGCGGTTTTTTTGATCATTACTCTTCACCCAAAATCTGCGGAACTTTAAATCTCTGCTCTTCTTGGGCAGGGGCGCCAGATAAAGCCTCTTCAGGGGTCAAACTGGGACGCACCTCATCGGCGCGAAACACATTTTTCAAAGGAAGTGGATGTGAGGTAGGTGGAACATCAGCGCCTGCCACCTCTTGAACCCGTGCCACCGCATCAAGAATTACAGAGAGTTCATTGGAGAGATGATCTAGCTCGCTATCTGACATATCTATTCGAGCTAACTTAGCTAGGTTGGCTACATCGTCGCGAGAGATGTTTGACATGAGGGTCACCTTACCGAGTGTTACACGCTTCGCGCGAATTACTTTCGGATCTGGCCATCCCCTCTAACTATCCATGTGGTTGTTGTCATCTGCTCGAGCCCCATTGGTCCCCGAGCATGCAACTTCTGGTTTGAGATACCAATCTCGGCACCAAAGCCCATCTCTTCACCATCTGTAAATCTAGTTGAAGCATTAACCATTACCGCGGCACAATCAGAAAGCGCAATGAAGGTATCGGCATTCTCTTTTGATTCAGTAACTATCGCCTCCGTGTGATTTGTACCGTACTTCAATATGTGATCTGCAGCTGCTAATAGTGAAGGGACTACACCAACATTCATCTCCAAAACACCATATTCGGTCGACCAACTCTCTTCAGTAGCCAAGGCAGCTGGAATACCAATTGATTTAGCTACCTCCAGAGCTTGCGCATCACAATGCACAACTACGCCTGCGTCATTCAAAGCTTGTAACGCCGTAGGCAGAAATACATCTGCTACATCCTGATGCACCAGCAAAGTTTCAGCTGCATTACAAACGCTCGGGCGATGACACTTTGAGTTGATCAGGAGCGGTAACGCTTTTTCCAATTCCGCCGCTGAATCAACGTAGACATGGCAAACTCCAGCACCGGTTTCGATTGTTGGAACAGTTGATTCATCAACCACCATACGAATCAGCGCCGCACTTCCACGTGGAATTACCAAATCTACTTTTCCTCTAGCGTGTAAAAGCGCGCGAGTGGTGTCGCGATCATGGGAAGGAATAAGTTGCAGAACATCTGGCGAAATGACGGTCTTAGCCAGAGTCTCTCTCATAACCTCAACCAAAATGGCGTTGCTCTTATCTGCCGAGGAAGATCCCCGCAATAACGCGGCATTGCCAGACATCAACAAAATAACTGCGGCATCAACTGTGACATTCGGCCTTGCCTCATAAACCATGCCAACTACCCCGAACGGAACCGAGATTTGCTGTAGATGTAAACCATTTTCCAAAGTTCGATCTCTAATCACATTTCCAAGCGGGTTTGGCAATGCGGCAACTTTTCGAGCGCCATTAGCAATACCTTTGATTCTAGTTGCATCAAGCATCAAACGATCTAGAAGTTGGGAGTTCAATCCCGAACTCTTTCCCTGCTCCATATCAGCTTGATTGGCGGCAATAATCCGCTCTTGATTGCTCTCGAGGGCATCGGCGATTGCCAATAACGCGGCTTGGCGTTGTTCATAAGTAGCCGTAACCAAAGTGCGCGCCGCGCGTCTTGCTAGGTCAGCTAAATCTGCAATTAACTTGTCATTGCTCATAGCAACACCAAATCATCACGGTGGACCAGCTCTCTTTCATACTCTGGTCCAAGTTCCTTTGCTAACTCTTTTGTAGAACGTCCTAACATCTGCGGAATTTCCTCTGCATCAAAAGCGACTAATCCACGGGCAATAACCGCGCCGGAACTACTAACCAACTCCACGGTATCTCCTGAACTGAACTCTCCTTCTACCGAGGTTACTCCGGCAGGTAACAACGAGACACCTTTTTCTTTCAGTGCTGCTACTGCTCCATCATCAAGAATCAATCTTCCCCGTGGGGTTGCCGCATGAGCCAACCACAACAAACGGGAGGATTTTTTGTTGGCTGATGCAACAAAAAATGTTCCATGATCTGAGCCAGTAATTGATTGAGAAACCTCATTTAGTGAGGTCAGCAGCATGGGAATTCCAGCGCCGGTAGAGATGCGAGCAGCTTCAATTTTGGTAACCATTCCTCCGCTACCGACCTTAGAGCCGGCACCGCCAATATCTGCCTCTTCAAGTTGTTCGATGCTTTTTACCTCAGAGATCTTATGGGCATTAGGTTGAGTAGGAGGCGCGTCATAAAGTGCATCAACATCTGTTACTAGAACCAGCAAGTCAGCGCCAACTAGATGTGACACTAAAGCGGCAATTCGATCATTGTCGCCAAACCTAATCTCCTGTGTTCCAACCGAGTCATTTTCATTAATAATCGGCACAACGCCAAGTTGTAGAAGTTTGAAGAGTGTGCGCTGAGCATTTTGGTAATGAGAGCGACGCACAATATCTTCAATTGTTAGGAGAACTTGTGAAGCGGTAATCGAGTGACGACGGAAAGACTCTGTGTAGCTATGAATCAACAATCCCTGTCCAACCGATGCCGCCGCCTGTTGCGTCGCTAGATCCTGTGGGCGAGCATGCAAACCAAGAGGTGCTAAACCAGCTGCAATCGCGCCCGAAGAAACAACGATTACCTCTTTACCCTGCTGCTTCAACTGTGCAACTGCATCGACTAATTTAGAGACTGCGGCTTGGTCTAAACCAGCACCATCTTTACCTGTTAGTGAGGATGAGCCGATTTTAATTACGACGCGACGCGCATCTGCAACTGCTTTACGGGTCACTTTTGATCTTCCTCTACTCGAGGATTGGTTGGATCAGAGATGTTGTACTCCCATTGCTGAGCCAACTCTTCATCATCCAATTGATCGACCGCTTCCTCATCAAACTTTTCCCAGCCGCGTGGAATACGTAGATCATCGCCACGTGGACCTGACAGCAACTCTGCGCCAGCTTCAATAGTTGGCTCCCAATCAAAGATAACCGCATCATCGCCAACACCGATGCGTACTTCATCACCTTGCTTTGCCCCAAGTTTGAATAACTCTTTTTCAACACCCAGACTTGCCAGACGATCCGCTAAATAACCAACCGCCTCGGCATTGCCAAAATTAGTTTGGTGCACCCAGCGCTCTGGACGAGCACCAACAACAGTAAATGATCCATCCTCATTAGCAGTGACTTTAAATCCAGCATCATCAACAGGTGTAGGACGTAGAACGATTCGCGCCTTTTCCTCTTGGCTTTGTTTGGCTCGATACTCATTTACCAATCTGGCCATGGCATACAACATAGGTTCTAATCCGATGCGTGCGGCGGCAGAGATCTGATAAACCTCATAACCACGCTCCCGCAATAACGGCTCCACCATATCGGCCATCGCTTTGCCATCTGGCAGATCGACTTTATTTAAAACAACAATTCTTGGTCTATCGCTGAGATCCTGCGCGTACTTCTTTAACTCATTTTCAATAATCTCAAAATCTTTTATTGGGTCACGGTCACTTTCCAGTGTTCCGCAATCCAAAACATGAACTAAGGCAGCGCAGCGCTCCACATGGCGCAAAAACTGTAAACCAAGGCCTTTGCCTTCAGATGCACCAGGAATAAGTCCGGGTACATCTGCAACCGTAAATCTAGATTCGCCAGCTTGGACTACACCGAGATTTGGTGCCAAAGTTGTGAATGGATAATCAGCAATCTTGGGACGTGCCGCAGAAATCGCAGCGACAAGCGATGATTTTCCAGCGCTGGGATATCCAATTAATCCAATATCCGCAACTGATTTAAGCTCCAGAATTAAAGTGCGCTTTTCGCCTGGTTCACCTAGGAGCGCAAAACCAGGAGCACGTCGGCGTGAAGAAGCCAATGCGTTATTTCCTAAACCACCCATGCCACCTTTTGCAGCAACAAAGCGGGTGCCGGTGCCAATCAAATCAGCTAGAACACGACCATCTTTTGTCATTACTACTGTGCCATTTGGAACACCCAGAATTAAATCTTCGCCATCAGGGCCATTTTTTAATGCTCCATAACCTTGTCTTCCAGAGCTAGCGCTGCGATGTGGAGAATGATGGAAATCTAAAAGTGTAGTAACGCTTGGATCAACCACCAGAATTACATCTCCGCCACGTCCACCGCTACCACCATCTGGGCCACCAAGCGGAACAAACTTTTCGCGATGTACTGAAACACAACCATCTCCACCTTTTCCGGCAGAGGCATGAAGGGTTACTCGATCAACAAATGTTGTCATCTCCCCCTCTTTCCTTAATCCCTTTAAAACTCTTTGAAAATCCTAGAAATAAAAAACGGGCCCGTATTTACGGACCCGCAATTTAATAAGTCCGTTGTGTTAGGAAACCGGAACGATGTTTACGACGCGGCGACCACGTGCATTTGAGAACTCAACTGATCCTGAAGCAAGTGCAAACAATGTGTCATCTTTGCCGATTCCTACATTCTTACCTGGGTGAAACTTGGTGCCACGTTGACGGACAAGAATCTCGCCGCTGTTGACTACCTGACCACCAAAACGCTTGATACCAAGGAACTGTGGATTGGAATCGCGACCGTTACGGGTTGAGGAGACGCCTTTTTTGGATGCCATTTTTTGCTACCCCTTACTTCACACCGTTAATCGCAGTGATTTTCACGCGAGTGTTCTTAGAACGGAAACCTTGACGACGACGATAACCGGTCTTGTTTTTGTAACGCAGGATGTGGATCTTTGGACCCTTTACCTCTGCAACAACTTCGCCAGTTACTTTTACACCTGAAAGGAGCTTTGGATCTGAGGTAACAGCAGCACCATCAACTACCAAAACAGCAGGAAAGGTCACGGTTGAGCCAGCTGCAGCATCAATACGGTCTACAAAGACGGTATCGCCAACAGCGACTTTCTCCTGGCGGCCGCCAGCTTTAACGATTGCGTACACGATTTTCCTTCCAGTGGCCTTCTTAAAGGTCCTTCAAACAGGGGGCTAGGTTACGGATTACTCCGCATTTGGGTCAAACTG
>JBEAXZ010000019.1:0-12105 GCA_041159565.1 Actinomycetota bacterium
AGGCGATGAAAGGCACGGGTAACCAGTTCTTTGGCGTTGATAAAGCGGAGGATTTTCCATTCGCCCAACCTGATGATGTAGTAACAACGGTAATTGACGCGGAAAAATATGCGGAGCAAAAAATGCGGGCGATGAAGGCGCATCCAACTCAGATATCAGTCGATGGACCCTTCTTTGCGCTTTCAGATAACTTGGGTTTCAAGGTGTGGGGACAGGAGTTTTACCGCTTGGTTTATGGAGAGAAAGGGCAGGATCTCAATGCTGATGGCCGCGAGATTGATCTCTTCTCGGGAATCTCTGCTTCAGGTAATTAAATATGAGATTTCTATTAAACCTACTATTCGGTGCATTAGTTGGAGTTTCGGGAACTTTTCTGCATAACTCTTACCGCCCTGCCGGATTACTAATCTCCATTTTTGCGCTTTTGCTTGGTCTCAAAATGGTTACCAACATGAACCGCAATAAGAGCTCTCAAATAGCTTTTATCTTGGGCTGGCTTGCGGTAATTGTTCGTGCCTCAACTTTAGGTAATGGGGGAGAGGTTTTAATTGAAGCTAACCTCTATGGCAATACTCTGGTATTTGGTGGAATTTTAATTTGTTTTATTACTTTGATTCGTAAAATTAAAATCTGATCCACTTCCAACTTTGGCCCGCGCTGGTATCTCTTACCTCAACACCTTTTTCGAGCAGCATCTCTCTAAGCTCATCGCTCCTCGTGAATTCCTTGGCATTTCTCGCCGCAACTCTCTCCTCCAGAAGTTTTTTGAGCTCCGCGCTTAACTCTTTAGTCGGAAGCTTTAGCAGTTTTAGCCCAAATAACTCATCAATTGACTCAAAAATATAAACCTTTTCAACATCCTCTAACTCAAGCTCCTTTTCCACCGCTCGTAGTTTCAACATGGCTCTAGGGGTATCAAGATCATTTAGAAAATCCTGCAACATAGCCTTAACCAGCTCTTTAGAGCGGCTGGTTTCGGTTGCGCCAACAATCCTCCATTGTTGATACTTTTCACGCCAGCGTTGCAGAGTTGTATAGGCGGCATTGATTGAAGCCCAAGAAAGATCCATCTGGCTGCGGTAGCGGTTCTCCAAAAAGCAAAATCTAACGGCTAGCGGGTCGATTCCTCTTTGTATGACATCACTAACTAAAACCACATTTCCAGCACTTTTGGACATTTTGCGCCCTTCAAAAAGAAGATGTTCCCCGTGCAGCCAAAGTGAAACCGCTTCAGAGTGGCTAGAACTCTCTTGCACTAAAGGATTTGATTGAGCACGTTCATTTTCATGATGCGGAAAACGAAGATCAATGCCACCGATATGGAGATCAACATGTCCATCCAAATAATGTAATGACATAGCGGAACACTCGATGTGCCACCCAGGGAACCCCATTCCCCAAGGGGTATTCCAAATCATCTCGGTTCGGTTGCCAGCAGCTTTCCAAAGCGCCCAATCCGCGTGAAATCTCTTAGCACCACCTTCGCTGTACTCATATCTGTGTCCTGGCTTGAGAGCATCTAGACGATTACCGCTCAATTCTCCATAGCTGGCAAATTTGGCGGCGGAGAAGTAAACCGAATTATCATCTCCAACATAGGCATAATCCATTGCAATCAGTTTCTCAATATGCTCAATCATTAAATCAATACATTCACTAGCACGGGGATATTTATCTGCAGGCAAGATATTAAGTGCTGCTAGATCGGTATGAAATCTGGCCTCGTAATCCCTAGCAATCGCAAATGGGTCGCGCTTTTCTAATTTTGATTGGGACAACATTTTGTCCTCTTCAAAATCATCACTCATGTGCCCGACATCGGTAATGTTTTGAATCAACTTGACCTTATGTCCGGAAAACTCCAAGACGCGTTTTACCAAATCTCCCAATAGAAATGTTCTTAAATTTCCAACATGAGCATCTCTGTAAACCGTCGGACCACAGCAATAAACGCGAATGCTTTCTCCGTCAGAACTGCTTACCCCAGCTATCTGCCTGGTTAGGGTGTCATAAATATTCAGCGTCTGGGGCTCCGTCATCTCGCGCTTCATACCCGCCTATTCTGTAGGATATGGGCCGTTGAGTCACCAAAGGCCATTCCAGAATGTCCATCAATAGTTTGAGGAGTAGAACATGACTTATGTGATTGCGCTTCCATGTGTGGATGTAAAGGACAAGTCATGTATCGAAGAGTGTCCAGTTGATTGCATCTACGAAGGCGATCGCATGATGTATATCCAGCCTGATGAGTGTGTGGATTGCGGGGCTTGCGAGCCGGTATGCCCAGTTGAGGCTATTTATTATGAAGATGATGTTCCCGCCCAATGGAGTGATTACAAAGAGGTAAATGCTGAGTTCTTTGATGAAGTCGGATCTCCTGGTGGTGCCAGCAAGGTAGGACCGATTTCAAAGGATCATCCCAAACTCCTTCAAATTCAAAAGAAGCCAGCTGAATAAGGGGTTTTTATCAAGCTTCCTGATTTTCCTTGGGATGCTCTAGCTCCTTACGGGCAAAGAGCACGCTCCCACCCGCAAGGAATCATTGATTTATCGCAAGGCACCCCGGTTGATCCAACTCCAGAGTTCATTCAAGAAGCGCTTCGAGCCAACTCCAATTCTCCGAGCTATCCAGTAACTACTGGAGCTGCAGAGTTAAGAACGGAGTTGCATCGTTACTGTAGCGAGGTACTGGGTGCTACTGGAGAGTTTGATGTTTTACCAACTATTGGCTCAAAAGAAATCGTAGCGTTGCTGCCTTTTTTACTTCAGGCCAAAAGAGTTTTGATTCCCGAGATTGCCTATCCTACTTATCGAGTTGGCGGTATTTTGGCTGGCGCTGAGGTAGTTGAGGTAGATATAGATGCCTCTCATTGGCCCGTGGATGGCGTTGATTTGGCATGGATTAATTCGCCTTCAAATCCAACTGGCAGAGTGCATAATGATGCCGAGTTAATGGCTGCAATCGAGTGGTCACGAAAATCTGGTTCAGTGCTTGCTAGCGATGAATGCTATCTCTCCTTCCCAGATACCAAGATGGGTAGATCGGTGTTATCACTTGCTTCGGGAGATAACAAAGGCATATTGGCGATTCACTCATTATCAAAACGCTCAAATCTCGCCGGTTACCGAGGATCATTTATCGCGGGCGATGCCAAACTCATAAAACAATTGCTAGAAATTAGAAAACATATGGGGATGATGGTTCCACTTCCTGTGCAGTTAGCAACCGCTGCAGCTTTGAAGGATGAAACTCATGTTCAGCAACAAGCAGAGCGTTACAAAAAACGTCGTGCCGTTCTGCGACAAACACTTGAGGGTTTGGGTTTTAAAGTGGAGTTTTCAGAGGCTGGGCTATATCTGTGGTGCAGTCGTGGTGAAGAGGATTGGCATACCGTTGCATGGTTTGCTGATCGGGGGGTGCTGGTAACTCCGGGAAGTTTCTATGGAGATAAAGGTGCACGCCATGTTCGCATCGCATTAACTGCAACTGATGAAAAAATAAATGAAGCTGCGAAACGTTTGAGTGCCTGATAATGGTCACTAAAGGTATTTTGCTAGTTGGCGGAAAAGGCACCCGTCTAGCGCCACTTACCAACAACACACCAAAGCCGATGTTGCGAGTAGCAGGAAAGCCAGTTACTGAGCATCAGATCGTTAAAGCGCGTAACTCGGGCATTAAAGAGCTGGTGCTAGCAACCTCGTATTTGGCAGAGGTTTTTGAGCCGTATTTTGGCGATGGATCAAGGTTCGGAATCTCAATTACATATGCCGTTGAAGAGGTTCCGCTCGGAACA
Source organism: Actinomycetota bacterium (assembly GCA_041159565.1). Taxonomy (GTDB): domain Bacteria; phylum Actinomycetota; class Actinomycetes; order Nanopelagicales; family Nanopelagicaceae; genus MAG-120802. The sequence goes on from JBEAXZ010000019.1 coordinate 3,795, forward strand.
GGTGGCGCAATTGCAAACGCTGCAAGCAAATTGAATCTGTCAGATGATGATTCAGTCATAATCTTTAATGGTGATGTGTTAAGTGGTCACAATCTAAGTGATCAAATTGCATTTCATGAAAAAACAAGCTCCGATGTAACTCTCTACTTGACTCAGGTTCAAGATCCGCGTGCTTACGGATGTGTTCCTATTGATCAAGAAGGAAGGGTGCAAAGTTTTCTGGAGAAGATGGATAATCCAATTGCAGACACAATAAATGCGGGTTGCTACATATTTCGCAATCGAGCCTTAAAGCAGATTCCAAACGGGCAGATTGTTAGCGTGGAGAGAGATACCTTTCCCAAGTTGCTATCTGATGGATTTGATTTGTTTGGGTTTTTGGATAATGACTACTGGATTGATATGGGGACCCCATACTCTTTTATTAAAGCCTCTAAGGATTTGATTCTTAAGCCAGAGTTATCTGCCGCTACTAGTGGGATTGTTGATGGATGCTTGATTGGGTCAAATACGAAGATTCATCCCAGTGCCCAAGTTGGAGAGGGCTCGACGATCGAGGATGATGTGCTGATTCACGAGGGCTGCACAATCTCGGGCTCAATGATTTCCGCTTCGGCAAAAATTGGGGCCGGTAGCGAGATTCGAGATAGCTATATTGCATCAGGCCAATTGATTCCACCTGGTAGCAAACTCATCGGCCAGATAATCGGTGAATAAATCTCAAATTTGCGGTAATTGAGAGATATCTCAACAAAATACCCCTAAAAATCTGATTTTTGACCTGGATTTCCGGACTTTGCGGCTTGACTCCTGGGAATAACACGCGTGTAATTCTCCTCATTGGGCCCGCCGTAAGGTGTGGGCCACTGTCTTAGGAGTATTGCTAATGACTGATGCTCGTCGCATAGAGCAGACTTTCATTCCCGGTCCAAGCATCCAATTGGGTAATGGCGAAATCGTTGAACTGTCATGGCAGGAGCGAGCGCTATGTGCCCAAACTGATCCAGAAGCATTCTTCCCTGAAAAAGGTGGTTCAACCCGTGAGGCAAAAAGAGTCTGTCTCTCTTGTGAGGTCAGACAAGAGTGCTTGGAATATGCACTCGCTCATGATGAACGCTTTGGCATCTGGGGCGGTCTATCTGAACGCGAACGTCGTCGCCTCAAGCGTCGTCCCGCGTAAACACCTTCCATCTAAAAACCTTCTATTTTCATTTAAGCCAGAGGCGGTGAAATGCCGACTTCCAAACAATTTGTAACTGCAATCATCGTTTCTCATGATGGTGCGCTTTGGCTGCCTGAAGTTGTCGCATCTCTTGCCAAGCAACGTCGTGCTATCGATCAAGTAATTGCGATTGATACCGGTTCACAAGATAGCTCTGTAAAACTATTGAAGAGCGCTGGCATAACCACAGTCATTACCGATAGAGATAAAGGTTTTGGAGCTGCCGTAAGTGAGGCACTAGCAAGCTCAAAATTGAAACCTGCTCCAAGTGATAGCACGGAATGGTTGTGGTTGATTCATGATGATTGCGCTCCAGCCGCCAATGCGTTAACAGAGTTGTTGGCTGCGGTAGAGGAGCGACCCAGCGTTGCCGTTGTAGGACCAAAATTACGTGGTTGGCATGATCGGAACCATTTGTTAGAGGTCGGCGTAAGCATCGCTGGCAATGGAGCGCGATGGACCGGCTTGGAATATAGAGAAGCAGATCAGGGCCAACATGACAATGTCAGTGAGGTGTTGGCGGTTAGTACCGCCGGCGCATTAGTACGACGGGATGTTTTTGAAGAGTTGGGTGGTTTTGATCCAGAGTTAACGCTATTCAGAGATGATGTTGATTTTGGTTGGCGAGTACATACCGCAGGGCATACGGTAATCGTTGCACCTCAAGCCGTTGCCTATCACGCAGAGGCAGCCGCAAATGAACGTCGCAGTATCGATGTTTCCGGCACCTTCTTGCATCGTCCCCTGTTATTGGATCGAAGACATGCGGCATACGTAATGCTCGCCAATGTTTCTTGGTGGCTACTGCCACTAATTGCTTTGCAGCTGTTAAGCGCTTCATTTGCGCGCGCAATTGGGTATTTGCTGGCAAAATTGCCGGGCTACGCACTGGATGAAATAGCAGCGGTTGGTTTATTGATTTTGCAACCACAAGATCTAATTCGCGCTCGAAGAAACCGACGTAAGCATCGCTTGGTTTCATCACAGGTAATAGCTCGCTTTGTTCCACCGCGTGGCTCACAACTGCAATTAGCAATAGAGAGGGCGAGAGCTGCGATTTCTCGGGCTTGGCGAAATAGCTCACTACATGATGATCGTTCTGCCCTTACTAGCTCTGCTTTGGATTTAAATGACGAAGCTTTAGAAAATGCAGATATCGAACTGGTAAAACCGCCATCACCTATTTCATGGCTACTCAAACGTCCGATCCTCTCAATTTCAATTCTGGTTTTTATAATTACCTTGATTGCATCTAGATCACGGTTCGGAACAATTGTCGGCGGAGCTTTGCCTGAAACACCTTCCAGTGCTTTAGATTTATTGAGCGTCTATTCAGATTCTTGGCACACAGTCGGTTTGGGCTCCAGCGCAAATGTTCCACCCTGGGTAGCCTTCATTGGCATTGCAGCACTTCCTTTTGCTGCCAACTCATCATTTTTTATGACTTCGCTATTTATCGCAGCGGTTCCATTGGCTCTCTGGGGTGCTTACTCACTTGCCCGAAAGTTTACTGAAATGCATTTTCTTGCCCTCGGGGCGGCATTGCTTTATGCATTCTCTCCGACCACCTTGGCTGCCATAAATAGTGGGCGACTGGGAACCGTGATATTGGTTGTAATCGGACCTTGGTTAATTCGGGCACTATTTGGATTAGAACAGTTGGAGAATTTAGGTTGGCGAAAAACCTGGTGGCTTGCACTATTGCTATCCATTGTCTGCGCATTTTCACCATTGGCTTTCATGACAATAGTTTTGTGGCAGTTCATTCTAGTTATTTTTGATGTTGTGGCGTTTAATTCAAAAGTTAATCCACTTAATAAAGAGATATTTGACCGGAAAAATTCACGTCGAATAGCACTCATAGCGACGCCGATACTTGTTAATGCGCCTTGGTCTCTGGAGTTCATTTTGCACCCATCCAGAATTCTGCTTGATCCAGGTGTAACTATTGGGGGAGGCGAGGTCTTCTCTCTATTGTTGGCAAATCCAGGTGGATTGGGCGCGCCACCTATTTGGATGTTGTCTCCAATACTTTTGATTTCATTGATTGCTACCTTCGTGAGTAAAACCGCCCGCCTTGGGGAGATCGCATTATTTTTTATCGGATTCGCAGCTATTTTAGGCTCGAGACAGGTTGCGGGACATGGCAGCTTTGAAGCTGAGAATCTATGGGTTGGTTCGTTGTTGGTGATTCCCACTTTAGTGGCACTGCTAGCTGCAATCACAATGGTCGATCACTATGTTCCCAATCTGTCAGAATCAAATATTGATTACCGACATATCTTGCTGGGAATTACCAGCGTGCTAGCAACTCTTTCAGTATTAACTACAGCAACTTGGTGGGTATCCAGTGCCGCGAGCACCCCACTACACACCAAGCAGAACTCAGCGCTGCCTGCGTTCCTGAGCGCAAATGCCCAGACTGTAGATAAGTTTAAAACCTTAGTAATTAGAAACAAAGATGGTCGGATTTATTATTTCATTGCCAGAGATAGTGATCTGAAACTGGGAGAACCAGATGTCATTACAGGATTATCTCCAGTTGTAACCAAGGCGATCAATGACTTGGTTTCTGGATCTGGAGTTACGAGCAGTCAAGTTTTTGCAGAGTTTGGCATTCGCTATATTTTTATGGCTCGCCCTTTGAATGATGATTTAGTTAGAACGATAGATGGAGCTGGAGGGTTCACCCGAGCTGCTGATACAAATGAAGGTATTTCGTGGAAGGTCCCGGGGGCGCTGGGACATATCTCATTCCTGTCAGATGATGGAATGTACTCAGTATTGCCAAGCGGAGATATCGGCGCCCAAGGTTCACTAACAACTTCAGGAACAATCGTAATTACAGAAAAATATGATGATCGCTGGAAATTATTACTAAATGGAACTTATGTTCAAGCAACAGTTACCGAGAGTGGAGTTCCAAGATTTAGGGTGCCAGAATCGGGAGAGTTCATAATTTTTCATGATGCAACATCTCGTCGCGGTTGGATTTCTCTGCAGTTAATTACCTTTATAACTTTGATAATTCTCGCCCTGCCAGCAAGACGTAAGAGAAGTCAGATGCGCGAGGAGGAGTTGGCATGAAAGAAACCAGAGCCTCCTTTGCCCTGCTCTTCTTTATTGTCGCAGCGCACATCGCGTACTTGTTACCTCAAAACATCTCTTCAAGCGAGATTACTCAAAGCTACTCAGCAACCGTTTGTCCGGGAGCGGTTGGAGATTCGCGGACTACAAATCTGCTCCCTAGCAAAAATACCTTGATTCGTGAACTTTCCCAGCCAAACGCCAAACTTCGCAAGAACGGTCAGGGTAGTTACTCGATCTCAAAAAACGCTCTTTTTATTGAAGGAACTCCTACCAACGTTAATCAAATTCAATCTAGCTCTAATCGTTGGACGGCGGCTCTTACCTGTGCAGATAGCAGCAAAACATCTTGGTTTGTTGGTGGCACCGCAAATGTTACGAGTCAATCTAAATTAATTTTGGTAAATAGCGGCCTGGGAGATGCAATCGTAGATGTGACAAGTTTTTCCGAAAACGGCCGTGGCGCGACAGTTCCGATTACCATCAAGGCCTCTTCAGATAGGGTCGTGCGAGTTGATAGCTTTGATCCAGGTGCAAATCGAATTGTGTTGAAAGTTGAGACCAGGAGTGGACGTGTAGTTGGCTATCTATTGGATGAGAGAGTACGTGGTCTAAACAATTTGGGTGCAGATTTCGTAGCCCCAATCTCTCAAGCTGAAGAATCCTTAGTTATTGCATCATTGCCAATTCGATATGGTGGAAACAATAGAGCTGCTCACACGGTTAGAGTAATGAGTGCCGGTCAAGTGGATGCAAATGTCAGTATTGAAGTTGTTTCGCCAGAGGGAGTATTTATTCCGGTTGGGTTTGATAATCTTCAGATTAAGGCCCAACAGGTAAACGACTTTGATTTATCAGAGGTGGATTTAGGTGGCAAAACATTTGCACTCAAGATTTCTAGCTCTGCACCGATAGTGGCCAGCGTATTCACTGCAGTCAGGAGTGGTTCGGTATCTGATTTTATGTGGAGTGCACCCTCACAAAGTTTCGGAAGTGTTTCCATGAATCTTTACGGACTTGAACCTACGGTGACCTTCGTAGCAGAGAGAATTCAGGTAAGTGTCAATTGGCGAAATAACAGAGGAAAGCAGTTCAGTAAGAACCTGATAGGTGAGGAAGTATTAAGTTGGAAAGTACCGGCTAACTCCAGACTTATGACCTTTACAAATCAATCTGGAGCTAAGGCTGCCATGAATTGGATCTCAAGAGATGGGGTTACACATCTGCTCCTAGCCTCTGGAACTAGCCTGGAGAGCGCTTCTAAGCCAATACCCGATATTGCGGTGATTCAGCCAACCAGAAAATCCAGTTGATTAATTTGAATTGGTATAAATACCCGACAATCCAACTTTTTAATAGATAACCAGACTAATCTCACGCCATGACCAACAACAGCGGCGCTGACAGTAATCGGAGCAAATCGCAGATTCCCAGCGTTGTTGGTCGACGCTGCACCAGATCAGGATGTCTATCAAATGCAGTTATGACATTGACCTATATCTATGCTGATTCAAGTGCTGTACTAGCACCACTTTCCACCTATGTAGAGCCTCATGCATATGATCTTTGTGAACAACACTCTGAAAAACTAACAGTGCCAAAGGGTTGGAGCGTTGTACAGAATAAATCGGATAATCCTTCCCCCAAACAATCTCCGCAAGACATTCTTGCCATTGCCGAAGCAATCCGCCAAGTCGCAAAACAGGAGAGCGTTTCACATCCTATAGCTCCTGAAATTGGCAGGAGAGGGCATCTTCGTTCAATACCAAATCAAGATTGACAACAAATGAACCTGGAAATAATTAACAAAATAATCAAGGCCTACGATATACGCGGCTTAGTCGATGATGAACTTTCTGCTGATTTTGCTTTTGCACTGGGAATCGCATTTGCCAAATTCATAGAGCGAGAGCGTGAGCCTGCGACAGTAGTTGTCGGAGAGGATATGCGCCCTTCTTCACCAGATCTGGCGACCGCATTTTCTGACGGAGTAACCTCGCAAGGATTAGATGTAATTCGAATCGGATTGTCCTCAACAGATCAGCTTTATTTTGCCTCTGGCCACTTAAATCTCCCCGGTGCAATGTTCACGGCTAGCCACAATCCTGCTGCCTATAACGGGGTTAAATTGTGCAAAAGTGGCGCTAAGCCAATTGGTCAGGAGTCTGGTTTGTTATGGCTAAAAGAGCAGATACTTGGCTCCTTAACAGAAGGTTTTCCGATTCCCAATCGCCCAGTTGGCAAAGAAACCCAACGTGATTTACTTGCCGAGTACGTCTCATATCTCTTTTCTTTATTTGCCAAAAATACCTTTGATAAAACCTTTCAAGGTCGTCCGCTAAAAATCGCCATAGATGCTGGAAACGGCATGGGCGGCCACACGGCTCCTGCGGTTATGCAACAGATTAATGCGCAGGTAGATGGAATCTATTTCGAATTAGATGGAACCTTTCCAAATCATGAAGCAAACCCCATTGATGCCAATAACTTAGTTGATCTACAAAATTTAGTAAAAGAAAAGTCAGCTGATATTGGACTAGCTTTTGATGGAGATGCCGATAGGTGTTTCTTGGTAGATGAAAAGGGTAATCTAGTCTCGCCATCTGCGCTCACGGCACTAATTGCAGAACGTGAGTTAAAGAAGTATCCAGGCGCACCTGTTATTTACAACTTAATCTGCTCACGCGCAGTGCCTGAGGTAATTCTGAAAAATGGTGGGGAGCCACTTAAGAGTCGTGTTGGACATTCTTATATAAAGAAAATGATGTCTGATCATGATGCTGTATTTGGTGGAGAACACTCCGGCCATTTCTATTTTAAAGATTTTTGGTGTGCTGACTCTGGAATGCTTGCTGCGTTGCACGCTATTGCTGCCCTCTTGGATACTCAAACTTCTCTCTCTGAGTTAATCTCTCAATACAATACCTACTTTCTAAGTGGAGAGATAAATACCCAAGTTGCAGATACACAGAAGACAATTTCTCAAATTCGGGAACATTTCTCAGATTCAGATCTAATCGGGGCTGATGAAACATTGCATTATGATGATTTAGATGGCTTAACGGTGTCTGCAGTCAACTGGTCTTTCAATGTTCGACCCTCTAATACTGAGCCATTGTTAAGGTTGAATGTAGAGGCTCGCTCTGAAGCCGAAATGATGAGGCTGCAAGAGCTGGTGTTGCGGCTCATGGCAAACCGCTAAACTAAGCCAAAATTCAGCGCTCTCGAAGGGGATTTAACCAAGTGAATCTAGCTACCCAAACCACGCCAAAACATGACATCGCTAACCCAGCTCTGGCTGCAGAGGGTAAAAAGCGCATCGAGTGGGCAGAACGCAATATGCCAGTTCTTGCACAGATTCGAGAGAGATTTGAAAAAGAGAAGCCATTCACTGGAATTAGATTTTCCGCATGCATGCATGTGACTACAGAGACCGCTAATCTCATGCGAGCTTTGAAGGCCGGTGGCGCAGAGATTGCGCTATGTGCCTCAAACCCACTTTCAACTCAAGATGACACCGCTGCCGCTTTGGTACATGAATATGGAATCAGTGTGTTTGCCCGAAATGCGGTGGATCGAGATGGATATTACGCGCACATAAACGCAGCACTGGATATCGAACCTCACCAAGTATTTGATGATGGTTGCGATTTGGTAAATACCTTGCACACAACCCGCAAAGAGCTGCTTCCTAATATTGCAGGTGGTTGCGAAGAGACAACAACTGGTGTCATCAGATTGCAACAAATGGCGCAAGACGGAGCTTTAACTTTCCCGATGATTGCGGTTAACGACACAGATACTAAGCATATGTTTGACAACCGCTATGGAACAGGACAGTCAACCGTTGATGCTATTTTCCGTGCAACTAACCAACTCTTGGGTGGAAAGGTATTTGTTGTAGCTGGCTTTGGTTACTGTGGAAAAGGCGTGGCAGAACGTGCTCGCGGTATGGGAGCTGATGTTGTCATAACAGAGATTGATCCCACCAAAGCACTTGAT
>JBEAXZ010000020.1:0-11514 GCA_041159565.1 Actinomycetota bacterium
TAATAGAACCCCGCGACCAGTTGCTACATCAGGGCTGAAGAAACCTTGGATCCCTTGGTTGCCAAGGCCCGCCTCCACAGCAAAGCCCCGCCCAAGACCGACAATCACTGTGCGACCCAGGGTAAAGACCATCTCTGGATCCCAAATCTCTGATCAAGTAAAGAGTTTGTTGCCAAAAGGTGGCATCATTACACAACCATTAGGTGATGCTCTCGTGCAACAACCGGTTAACTTCATGACCAATACCCCTCAGATTTTCACGACTGTAATCATTGTGCTTGGCGTTCCAATCACAATTCATCTCACACCTGTATTTGAATGGGATTTTGGTGATGGAAATAAATCAACCACCAAACTGCCTGGTGCGCCGTATCCGTTAGCTCTGATTAAAAATACTTATACAACCTCAGGAGAAAAGAATGTATTGCTAACTACCAGATGGAGTGGTTTTTGGCGGGCGGGGGCATTAGGAGCGCCGATTAACGGCGCGATAACCCAAAAGGCTCAAAAGCGGATTTTGGTTAGGCCCGGCACCATTACATACAGGCCATAGTTATCAACAATTTCAGAGATTTTGATTTTGCTTAAGCTATTCAATTCCATTCTTCGTCCATGACAATACTTACATCTCCACTACCTGAAGACTCCTTGCTGCTAGCAGAGTTAACCAAGATATCCGAAATAGATTACGAACAGGATCCAACCCCTCTCCAACGTCAAGGAGCAGAGGCGGTCATTGACTTCATCGCAGATTTTGCAGCTGATGGTTTGGTTAGAGACAAACGTTTAGTGGCATTGGTATTAATTAGATTGAAGGATTTACAGGTTAGAGATTTTGCTCTAGGAAGTGTGACTACAGAGAGCCTCGAACTTTACTTCAATGCCTGGAGTTGGTTATTGCGCTCCGCCCCAAGGGGATTTATTGCACCAGTAGCAAATTTGTTAGCGGCGGTCGCGTATGAAAAAGGTGATGTTGCACTTGCACATCGAGCATTAGATCGGGCCAAAAATGATGACCAGGAGTATGCGTTAACGAGGCTATTGCGCCAAGTATTTTCCGCAGGATGGTCTCCCAACACATTCGCTGTGATGAGAGAGGAGCTACACCCAAGAGTTTGCGACGCAATTTTCTCAGGTAGCATAAATCCATGAACATCGGCGTTCCTAAAGAGATAAAGAACAACGAGTACCGAGTGGCAATTACCCCCTCAGGAGTACGAGAGTTTGTTAAAAATGGCCACACTGTTTTCATCGAAACAAATGCCGGCGCTGGTAGCGCTATCTCAGATGCTGATTATCAGAAAGTTGGCGCGCAGATTCTTCCAACCGCTGATGAGGTTTGGGCCAAAGCGGATTTAGTTTTAAAGGTTAAAGAGCCAATTGCTGCGGAGTACACCAGAATGCGTTCAGGTCAGGTGCTCTTCACATACCTACATTTAGCTGCCTCTAAAGAATGCACAGATGCTTTGATCTTCAGCGGTATAACCGCAATTGCCTATGAAACTGTTGAGGTAAATGGTGCACTGCCACTTCTTGCTCCAATGAGTGAGGTAGCGGGACGTATGGCAGCTCAGGTTGGAGCGGCAGCTCTACAAAAGAGCGCCGGTGGGCGTGGTGTTTTGTTGGGTGGAGTACCAGGTGTTCGCCCCGGCAAGGTCTTGGTTTTGGGAGGAGGAATCGCAGGTTTAGCTGCAGCAACCATTGCGCACGGCATGCGGGCAGATGTAACAGTGGTTGATATAAATCAAAAGCGACTGGGAGAGATTGATCAAATCTTTAGTGGGACCGTAACAACTTTGATTTCGAATACCCATGAAATCGAAGAGCAAGCTGTGGAAGCAGATCTCGTTATCGGTGCGGTTCTAGTGCATGGCGCCAAAGCACCGAAGTTAATCTCCAACGAGTTGGTAAAGAAGATGAAACCAGGTGCGGTTCTAGTTGATATTGCTATTGATCAAGGCGGCTGCTTTGAAGACTCCAAACCCACCACCCATGCCGATCCCACATTCAAAGTGCATGACACACTCTTTTACTGCGTTGCAAATATGCCGGGTGCGGTTCCATTCACATCGACCTACGCGCTCTCCAACGCCACTTTGCCTTACGCGTTGGCTCTCGCCAACAAGGGCGGGCAGGCAGCCCTAGCCGCAGATCCAGCATTGGCAAAGGGGCTTAATGTTCATGAGGGCGAGGTTTACTACCAAGCGGTCGCAGAGGCGCACGGCTTAACCTCACATAAGTGGACTTTTTAGTTTACATTTCCTAAAGTCCGCCCTAGGTCACGAGTTCCAGCAATAAGCCCCGGCTAACTGGACGGCAACCCTCCACCGCGGTGGGGTGCTCCGGGTGAGGACCTGGTCGATTGCAAGGTGCATCGGCAAGCGCGGGTCTGTCAATGATTGCCAGGCCTTCAGCTATTTATTGTGAAAGGCTAGAAATGAAAAAACTCTTCAAAGTAATTCCACTTCTACTGGCGGCTTTAGTTTTGACCGCTTGTTCTTCATCGGAAGACAACACCGCAAGTGGTGAATCAACAACCTGTTCTCCGGAATCACTAGCAACAGTGGAATCAGGTGTTTTAACAATTGCCACTGGTGAACCAGCATATGAGCCATGGGTGCTAAATGATGCACCTGAGTCAGGCGAGGGTTTTGAAGCTGCAGTTGCCTATGCTGTCGCAGAGCAACTTGGTTATGATCAATCAGCGGTCAAGTGGATTAGAACAACGTTTGATGGCGCAATTGCACCAGGTCCAAAGAACTTCGATTTCAATATTCAGCAATACTCAATCACTGAAGAGCGCGCGAAGGTTGTTGACTTCTCGAGTGCGTACTACAAATCTAATCAATCAATCGTCTCCTTCAAAGGCAGCAAGATTGAAGGCGTAACCAGCATTGCTGATCTACAAGCTAAGAATCCTAAGCTTGGCGCAGCAGTTGCATCCACATCGCTAGATGCCATTGAAAATCAACTCGGTCTAAAGCCTCAGGTATTTAATGACAACGCAGCGGCTGTAGCAGCACTTAAGAATGGTCAGATTGATGGTTTGGTAGTAGATCTTCCAACCGCGTTCTACCTATCAGCGGTCGAAGTTCCAAATGGCATAATCGTTGGACAGTTGGAAAATTCGGCTTCAAATGATGGTGGTGCAGGTCTGTTGTTGGCTAAGGACAGTCCAATCACCACATGCGTAACTCAAGCGGTCGATGCCATCCGTGATAACGGAACATTGGCAGCTATTACCGAACAGTGGCTAGCAGCATCAGCTGGCGCACCGGTATTGAAGTAATTCCTAGCTAGCTAAAACTAGTCCAAAGAAAGAAGTTAAAATGGGGCGTAACACCGGAGAAAGCTCTGGTGTTACGCCTTATGACTTTGGGGGAGATTGGCAGCCCAGTAACCATGAACTAGCTAGGCGAGCCAGTCGCAAAAGAAAAAATAAACGCAATGCACTAATCGCAGCGCTCTCGAGTTTCATTGTTTTAGGTTCACTAGCCCTAGTAGTTGTCTCGTCGCCGGGTTGGAAATCGTTATCAGATACTTTTTTTGCTTGGGCTTATGGGGTAGAGGTACTACCTAAAATTATTCTAGGTTTTGGCACCAATGTGGTTTTAACTTTAATCGCAGGAACCTCTGTCGCGCTCTTGGGCCTTACTATCGCTTTATTGAGAACATCTAGATCTCCTGCGCTCACTCCTTTTCGGATTCTGGCTACGATTTATGTCGATGTATTTCGTGGCATTCCGATGTTGTTGGTTATTTTATTGGTGGGTTTTGGAATACCGGCGTTGCGATTGCAGGGCGTAACTAACAATGTTTTGGTTTTGGGAACTATCGCGGTCGTGATTACCTATACTGCATATGTAGCTGAGGTGATTCGCTCTGGAATTTTGACGGTTCATCCCAGCCAGCGCGCTGCAGCTAGATCGCTGGGTTTAACTCACTTTCAAACCCTGCGCCATGTGATTTTGCCGCAAGCATTAAGACGGGTTACTCCACCTTTATTAAATGATTTAGTTGCATTAATTAAAGACACGGGATTGGTATCGATCTTGGGGGTTACTGATGCGGTGCGCGCCGCTCAGATTGCCAGTAGCCGTACTTTCAACTACACGCCATATGTCATGGCTGCGATCATCTTTTTGTTGATCACTATCCCATTAACCCGTTTTACAGACCGCACACTGCGCCGCTCGATTGAGCGCCAAAATGCCCAAGGAAACGCCTAATGAGTAATGTTCTAATCGTCGAAAAGGTGCGTAAAGCATTTGGCAGTGAGGTGGTTTTAGAGGACATTTCATTTAATGTTCCCGAGCACACAGCAACAGTTTTCATTGGTTCTTCAGGTTCTGGAAAGTCCACTCTGCTACGTTGCATAAATCTCTTAGAGCAAATTGATGATGGAATCATCACATTAGATGGACAAGAGATATCTGCAACTGAGGCAAATATTGATGAGGTGCGCAAAAAGTTTGGCATGGTATTTCAAGCTTTCAACCTATTTCCCCATAAATCAGTATTGGAGAACATAACTCTGGCGCCGATTTATGCCCGTCGTGTTAATCCAGATCAGGCCAACGCGGAAGCACTTGAGTTACTTGCCCGTTTTGGACTTAAAGATAAAGCTGGTCAATACCCAGATCGCCTTAGTGGTGGCCAACAACAAAGGGTTGCCATTATTAGATCTCTTGCGCTACATCCCAGAATGCTTTTGTTGGATGAAATTACCTCAGCCCTTGATCCAGTATTGGTTAATGAAGTTCTGTCTTTAGTGCGGGATTTAAAGAGCGATGGAATGACCATGTTGCTGGCCACCCATGAAATGGGGTTTGCCAGACAGGTAGCGGATGAGGTCTGTTTCTTGCATCGCGGCCGAATTTTGGAGTGGGGATCGCCTGAAAGCATTTTGGAGAATCCAAAACTTCCGGAGACCCAGGATTTCTTACGTCGGGTACATGAAGCTGGACGACTTTGAACCTTCCCAGTTTTGAAGTAATTCCTGGCTCCGCTGAATCCTCGGTAATATTGCATGTTCCGCACTCCTCAAGATTTATCCCAGCAGATGTTCGGGCCGAAATTCTCCTAGCCGACCAGCAGTTGGAGTTGGAATTAGATGAGATAACAGACACCCTTACCGATCAACTAGCTCTCACAGCGGTTGAAAATCTTGGTAGCGATACCCCCAAGCCATGGTTATTTATTAATAAAGCCTCCAGATTTGTGATCGACCCAGAGCGGTTTCCTGATGATCGAGAAATTATGAATCAAGTAGGGATGGGCGCGGTATATTCAAAAACTAGCTCCGGTGCCCAGCTTCGAAACCCAGATTTTGATAACAGCGCATTGATTTCTAAGTACTTTGATCCTTATGCGGCAGCGCTTAGTAAACTGGTTACACAAACTCTTGAAAAAGTTAGCCAGGCGGTGATTATTGATGTTCACTCCTATCGAGCTCACCAACACCCTAACGCGGTAAATCATGGACAAAGGCGTCCAGCCATGTGTATCGGCACAGATGAGTTCCATACACCGAATTGGTTACGGGATCTGTTTCACACCCACTTTGGAGCGCTCGGGGATTGCTTTGAAAATGAGCCATATGCCGGAACCTATGTCCCTTTACATTTTTACCAACAAGATCGCCGGGTCAGCTCAATCATGATGGAGACGAGGGCCGATTCCTTTCTAGATGAGACCCTCAAACCACATTCGGGGTTTTCCAGCGTATCTAGAGCCTTATCTGAGGTAATAAAGGGAGTAGAGCTCCAAATTGGGGCTCAGGACCGGCTTTAAATGTGCATTTCGGCCTGTGGACAATTTATAATATAGCCATAGCCACTCTCCCCAAATGGCTGGCAAGTAACTCTGACAACTCGTCAGAAATTAACAAAGGACTATTTCGTGGCTGTATCTCGTGCGCCCAAAAACGCTCCTAAGAAAAAGAGCGTTGCAACAAGTGCGAAAAAATCCGCACCTAAGAAGGTTGCTAAAGCGGCACTAGCCAAAAAACCAGTAAAGAAGAGTGCACCAGTTGAGAAAAAAGGTCCACGTAGATTCCCAACCAAAGCCGAATTAGAGGCGATGAAGGCGGCAAAGGAAGCACAAGCCGCTGCGCCAGTTGAGAAAAAAGGTCCACGTAGATTCCCAACCAAAGCTGAGTTAGAGGCGATGAGGGCCGCTGCTGCGGGCCAGACAGCAGGAGCTGCGCAAACTCCAGATACATCTGCGACAACAAAGCCATCAGGCAAAAAATTAGTTGAGAAGATTGATGGCGAGGATGTTGAACTGGAAGAGGTTGAGTTAGAGGATCTGGAAAAACTTGTCGCAGATACCGGCGAAGAGGTGGCAGAGCCACAATCAGATGTTCGTGTTGTTAACTTAAATGAAGAGGCAAAGCAGGAAGAGGGCGAGTTCACCCTTAAGGATTCGGAAGAGGATGACGCACCGCCACAGACAGTTCTGACTGCTGGTGCAACCGCTGATCCAGTTAAAGATTATTTAAAGCAGATTGGACGCGTTGCGCTGCTAAATGCAGAGCTCGAAGTTGAGCTTGCGATGCGAATCGAAGCGGGATTATTTGCGGAAGAGCGTTTGAACTCTGGTGAAAAACTCGATCGCTCTCTAAAACGCGAATTAGAGTGGATCGCAGAAGATGGCAAGCGGGCCAAGAACCATCTATTAGAGGCTAACTTGCGTCTGGTTGTTTCACTTGCAAAGCGCTATACCGGCCGCGGTATGTTGTTCTTGGATCTAATCCAGGAAGGAAACCTCGGTCTCATCCGCGCCGTCGAGAAGTTTGATTACACAAAGGGTTACAAGTTCTCTACATATGCGACCTGGTGGATTCGCCAAGCGATCACCCGTGCGATGGCAGATCAAGCCCGCACTATCCGTATTCCAGTGCACATGGTTGAGGTCATCAACAAGTTGGCTCGTGTACAACGCCAGATGTTGCAGGATTTAGGGCGAGAACCGACCCCAGAAGAGTTAGCAAAAGAACTTGATATGACCCCAGAAAAGGTTGTTGAGGTTCAAAAGTATGGTCGCGAGCCAATCTCACTTCACACCCCACTTGGTGAAGAAGGAGATTCAGAGTTCGGTGATTTGATTGAAGACTCTGAAGCGATTGTTCCAGCAGATGCGGTCTCCTTCACCTTGCTTCAAGAACAGCTTCACTCAGTTCTAGACACATTGTCAGAGCGTGAGGCCGGGGTAGTTGCGATGCGCTTTGGTCTAACCGATGGTCAGCCAAAGACCCTTGATGAAATCGGCAAGGTTTACGGCGTTACCCGTGAACGTATTCGCCAAATCGAATCTAAGACCATGTCCAAGCTGCGTCACCCATCACGTTCTCAAGTGCTAAGAGATTACCTAGATTAGGAGTTCGAAATGTCAGATCGAGTAAAGATTTTTGTAAAGCCAAATGGCTCAGTTCGAGTAACTGGAACCGCAGATTTCGTTGATGCCGATGGCAATGTCATCGAGACCAAAGAGAACTTCTCGCTTTGCCGCTGTGGCCACTCAAAAGAAAAACCATTCTGCGATGGCTCCCACCGCGAAGCTGGATTCCAAGCCGAATAACTCGCTCTGGGCTGACACCGCAGAGCGTTTTGAATCTAATTCGCATTTTGCAGATTCATACGATGTTGCCATCATCGGCGGCGGGTTTTCCGGCCTATGGTCTGCCTTTCATTTAATTAATCTCAATCCAAATCTAAAGATTGCGGTATTTGAGGCAAAGGGTTTTGGATTTGGTGCCAGCGGTAGAAATGGTGGCTGGGCCTCATCTGATTACCCAGTCTCGCGTTCCACATTGATTAAGCGTCATGGTTTAGATCGCACCAATTCACTATTTAGTGCCCTGATTTCATCGATTGATGAGATTGGCGATTTTGCCCAGCGTTTTGCCCCACAATCTCATTTCACTAAATCCGGCACAGTGATGTTTGCCAGAAACTCAGCGCAAGAAAAACGTTTGAGCAAGAGTGCAGATGAACTTCATATTTGGAAAAGTGCGGAAGAGCTATCTCAGTTAATCAGGGTAAGTGATGCCAGAGGCGCTCTATTCAACCCTAAGTGTGCAACAGTAAATCCGATGGGATTGCTCCAAGGAATTTTCGAGTACTTGAAAATTAGAAAGGTTGATTTATTTGAGAACTCATTTGCCACTCCCATCCCGAGCGGAGTATTGGTAAATAGCCAAAGCATTAGAGCTAATGTGGTTATTCAGGCCACCGAGGTGTATGGAGCAGCGGGCCGGGAGTTCATACCGCTGTATTCCCAGATGGTTGCTACTGAGCCCTTACCTGAAGATTTTTGGCAGGAAATAGGGGTTGAGCAAAGGTTTACCTTTGCTGAGGGTTCACATCTCATTAATTATGCACAGCGCACCGCTGATAATCGGCTTGCCATAGGAGGTAGAGGCGCTACCTACCCATTCAAATCTCGTTTACAGGAAAGTAAGGAATACACAGTTTCGGTTCATGAAAACATTCGTAAATTAGCGAAAAGATGGTTTCCGCAGTTGAGGGATGTTTCATTTACCCATGCCTGGGGTGGAGCGGTGGCTATTACCCGTGATTGGGAGCCTTACATTCAGTTTGATGCAAAAACTGGCTTTGGCCGTCTTGGTGGCTATGCCGGTGATGGTGTAACCATGAGTTTTCTAGCGGCAAAAATCATGGCTAATTTAGTTGTTGGAAATGCAAGTGAGTTAACTGATTTACATTTCGTGAATCGAAAGATTCGTAATTGGGAACCGGAGCCTCTGCGTTATATAGCGGTCAACAGCTTAGTTAAATTGAGTGGCGTTGCAGATCGAGAAGAAGCGCTAACAAATAGACCGAGTGTGGTCTCAAAACTTATTGCGCCGTTGATCCTTCGCTAAGACGAGCGGTTTCATCATCAATTCGGGTAGCGGCATTTGCTAGGCCCTCTTGATATTTCTTGGCGTGATGACCACAGAAAAGTAATTCAAATCCATTTGCCATAACGGCACGAACATAAGCCTGTGCGCCACAACGGTCACAGCGGTCAAGGGCGTTAAGGGGCGTGGAGTCGAGTACAACATTCTCGGTCATTTGGAGCCTACCTTTCCTACCTAGTACAGATGCTTACAGTGGAACATCAAACCACCTCTTACTTATTCCCCGCAGGTTAAAACGATACTTTTTTACATTTCTCGCCTAATTCTGTGAATTTATCTACAAATTCTCAGCCTCTTCGGCGCGTAATCCGCTCTGCTTTGAGGGTGATAGATACCCTTGCGCATCGTGGCTGACAAAGATAATCGCAGCGTAGAAACCTCTTACTCCGCAAAAGATCTCTCCGTTCTGGAGGGTCTAGATGCGGTCCGTAAGCGTCCCGGAATGTATATCGGTTCAACCGATGGTCGCGGATTGATGCACTGCTTATGGGAGATTATTGATAACGCGGTAGATGAATCGCTGGCTGGTCATTGCAAAAAGATTGAGATAAATCTAGAAAAAGATGGATCAGTTGAGGTTCATGATGATGGTCGTGGAATTCCTGTAGATAAGGAGCCGAAGACTGGGTTAACCGGCGTTGAGGTTGTAATGACCAAACTGCACGCAGGTGGAAAGTTTGGCGGGGGCTCTTATGCAGCTACCGGTGGTCTACATGGTGTTGGCGCTTCAGTTGTTAACGCGTTGTCATCTCGTCTTGATGTTGAGGTAGATCGCGATGGCAAGATTTATTGGATGTCATTCAAACGTGGCGTTGCTGGAGTATTTGATGGCGACGGACCTAATGCTTTATTTGAACCGCAATCCGGCTTGCGTGTAATCGGAAAGATTTCTTCTAAGGTAACCGGCACTAGGGTCAAATGGTGGTCAGACAAGCAAATCTTCCTTAAAGATGCTGAGTATGACCTAGAAGAGATTTATACCCGTGCTCGACAAACTTCCTATTTGGTTCCTGGTTTAACACTGGTTGTAAATGACAATCGCACCAAGGATAAAAGCTCTCAAACCTTCTTCCACAAAGGTGGCATCTCTGAGTACTGCGACTTTGTTCAACCCGATCAAGCTGTTGGCGATGTAATTCGCTTGACTGGCAAGGGCCATTATCAAGAAACCGTTCCAGTCCTAGATGAAAAAGGCCATCTCGAGCCCAAAGAGGTGGAGCGGGATATGGATGTAGATATCGCCGTTAAGTGGGGTAATGGTTATGAAACCACCCTTAGATCCTTTGTAAACATTATTGCTACCCCAAAGGGTGGAACACATGTACAGGGATTTGAAAAAGCCCTAACCAAAACCTTTAATGAGTTTCTACGCTCCAAAGGCGTCTTGAAGAAAAATGAACAAGATGTAATTAAAGATGACATAGTTGAGGGTTTGACCGCAGTTGTAACAGTGCGTATGTCTGAACCACAGTTTGAGGGTCAGACCAAAGAGGTATTGGGTACCCCAGCCGTGACCCGCATAGTGCAGCAGGTAGTTTCTGACGAGCTTAAGAAGTTCTTCACAACTACAAAGCGCATTGACAAAGCCAATGGTTTATTAATTTTGGAGAAGGTAGCCAACGCCTCACGCACCAGAATCTCTGCCCGTGCTCATAAAGAGTTGCAGCGCAGGAAAAACGCCTTGGAGAGCTCCTCACTACCGGCCAAATTATCTGATTGTCGTTCTGAAGATGTTTCTCGCACCGAGTTGTTTATCGTTGAAGGTGAATCTGCTTTGGGAACTACTAAAGCGGCACGTAACTCCGAGTTCCAAGCTATTTTGCCGTTGAAGGGCAAGATTTTAAATGTACAGAAAGCTTCATTGTCACAGATGCTCGACAATGCTGAGTGCGCTGCAATCATTCAGGTGATTGGCGCGGGCTCTGGAAAATCTTTCTCTCTTGAAGATGCTAGGTACGGCCGGGTTATTTTGATGTCAGATGCTGATGTTGATGGTGCCCACATTAGATGTTTGATGCTCACATTGTTGTATCGATATATGAAGCCTTTAATTGATGATGGCCGGGTATTTGCAGCAATTCCGCCATTACATCGAATTGAGGTAATGGGCGGGGGAGGCAAAAAAGGCGAGGTGCACTACACCTACTCCGATGATGAAATGAAGAAGCTACTCAATGATTTGAAGAAAAATGGCAAGCGCTGGAAAGAGCCAATTCAACGTTACAAAGGTTTAGGCGAAATGGATGCCGACCAGCTGCGGGAGACAACTATGGATCCAGATCACCGCACTTTGCGTCGCATAACAATTAAGGATGCGGCTGAGGCAGAAAAGATGTTTGAACTACTGATGGGCAACGAGGTGGCTCCACGCAAAGAGTTCATCGCAACCGCCGATATTGACCGCGAAAGAATTGACGCTTAAACCACAATATTTAGGCGATAAGAGTTCGGCGCGGGGTAGCAAACTTCTTCTCAACCTCGCTTAACTCATCTGCAACCTGCTTGCGCAAAGCTTCATCACTCTTTAGTAACGCGGTCAGTTTGGAGATGGTGGATTTCAACTCTTTTTGCTCGGTTTCAAGTTCAAT
>JBEAXZ010000021.1:0-11427 GCA_041159565.1 Actinomycetota bacterium
ATGTGGATTTGAGTGCGAAATGAATATAGAAATCACCAACCTAACTGCGATTGACTGTTCCGAGTCAAAGCTGGTGTCTGTCGCAGATTTTGCGATGAATTCTTTGGGATTACACAAGGATTGCGAGTTAAGTATTTCACTTGTTGATGAAGTAGAGATGAGCGCCTTGCATGTGCGCTGGATGGATGAGCCGGGAGCTACTGATGTTCTATCGTTTCCTATGGATGAACTGCGGCCAGAATCTGCAGCATCAGGACCGGGGATGTTGGGTGACATAATTCTCTGCCCAGAGTTTGCAGAACGACAGGCAAACCAGATTGGACATACCCTTCAAGAGGAGTTGGAGCTTTTGACGGTTCATGGCGTTTTGCATCTTGTTGGTTTTGATCATCGGGAAGAGGATGAGAAGAGTCTTATGTTTGGCCTGCAGGAGAAGTACTTAACTAATTGGAGAGCACAGCAATGACAATTAACGCATCCTTATCAGTAATAGCTCTTCTGTTATTTGCTGGGTTTCTTGCGGGATCTGAATCTGCCATTAACTCCATATCCCGAGTCTTTGTTGAAGAGTTGCAGGTTAAGTCCTCTCGTGCAGCTGGTTGGGTACAAAAGGTATTAAAAGAGCCAGCCCGATATTTAAATGTAATTCTCTTTGTACGTAAGGCTTGCGAGTTGACCGCTACTGTAATTGTTGCCGAATCCTTAAGAGCTTATTTCGATTCAATCTTTGCATCTATGGCAGCGGCTATCGGTGTCATGCTGGTGCTCTCATACGTTGTAGTTGGAGTTGGACCCCGAACTTTGGGTAAACAACATGCTGGTAAATGGATTGTGCCTTCTTGTTTTGTGGCAGTTCTACTTTCAAAAATTCTTGGCCCTCTAACCACTTTGTTAATTGCAATTGGAAATGCACTAACCCCTGGCAAGGGTTTCAAATCTGGGCCCTTTGCTAATGAGGCAGAGCTACGAGATTTAGTGGATCAGGCCCACGAGCGTGGTTTAGTTGAAGAATCAGAGCATGAAATGATCCACTCCGTATTTGAACTGGGCGATACCTTGGTTCGTGAGTTGATGGTGCCACGCACTGAGATGGTTTGGATTGAAGGCAATAAAAACCTACGTCAAGGACTTTCATTAGCTTTGCGCTCCGGCTTTACCAGAATCCCGGTGATTGGGGAAAACCTAGACAATATTTTGGGCATCGCCTATGTAAAGGATTTGGCAAAGCGAACCCATGAGTATCGCGAATCCGAGCAAACCGAGCTTGTGAAAGAACATTTGCGGAAAGCATCCTTTGTTCCAGAAACCAAGACGGCATCCGAGTTGTTGAAGGAGATGCAACGAGATCAGATTCACTTGGCTATCGTGGTAGATGAGTACGGCGGAACCGCTGGATTGATTACTATCGAAGATATTCTCGAGGAAATCGTTGGTGAAATCGCTGATGAATACGATGATGATGTTGAAGAGATTGAATGGATTTCAGAGAAACAGGCAAGGGTTTCAGCACGTCTACATCTTGAGGATCTTGCGGATAATTTGAAATTGGATTTAAGCAAGGAAGAGCTGGAGGATGTAGATACCGTTGGTGGTTATGTGGCTAAGGTTCTTGGCAGAGTTCCGATTCCGGGAAGTAGTGTGCAGTTACATGGCTGGGAGATAATTGCAGAACGCCCCGTTGGTAGACGCCATAGAATCGCTACCTTTCTCCTGGAGAATCAAAATGTTGATTCGGCTACCAATGTTCCAACTGAAGAGGTTTAAGGTTAGCCAGTGCGCATAGTCAGATTTGCTCCTCCCGAAGGCTCAAAACTTGGAGCCGATCCACATTTTGGAATACTGGAAGATGACAAAACTATCCGAGCGATCGCTAGTGATCCGCTCTATGCCGGGGTTTTTCCGGAAGATGATCGATTCTCAATTGATGATGTGCGGTTACTAGCTCCAGTCATTCCACGCAGCAAAGTGGTCTGTGTTGGCAAGAATTACGCTGACCATGCCGCGGAAATGGGTGGTGAGGTTCCATCTGAGCCGATTATTTTCATCAAGCCAAATACCTCTGTAATCGGACCAAATGAAATTATTCAGTGGCCCAGTACCTCCGAGCGGATTGATCATGAGGCGGAGCTCGCAGTAGTGATTTCAAAAATCTGCAAAGAGGTCCCAAAGGAAAAGGCGCAAGATGTGATCTTTGGTTATACCTTGGCCAATGATGTAACTGCACGCGATCTGCAAAAGAAGGATGGACAGTGGAGTAGAGCAAAAGGATTCGACACTTTTTGCCCACTGGGGCCTTGGATTGATACTGAATTTAAACCAGGAAGCCAACTAGTAACCGCTCATGTTGATGGAGAGTTGAAACAGTCCGCACCCTTATCCGATATGGTTTTCAATGTTCCATTCATAATCGAGTTTGTAACAAAGGTAATGACTCTGCTGCCAGGAGATGTAATTCTTACCGGCACCCCTTCCGGGATTGGTCCTATGAATGCTGGAGGAGAGGTTGTCGTGTCTATCGAAGGTTTGGGTAGTTTGAGGAATCGGGTGTCTAAACGTGGCTAATGAGCAAAGAGAGGTTCGAGTTCGATTCGCCCCTTCACCTACTGGAGATTTACATGTCGGAAATATCCGCACAGCACTTTTTGATTGGGCTTATGCAAGGCATACGGGTGGCAAGCTAATCTTCAGAATTGAGGACACGGATCGCGAGCGCGTTACCGATGAATACATTTCCCGCGCCATTGAGACTCTGCGCTGGTTGGGATTAGATTGGGATGAAGGCCCCGAGGTTAGTGGTCCGTACGGACCTTACTTACAGTCACAGCGACTAGGTATTTACACTGAGTGGGCGCAAACCTTTTTGCGAAATGGTGATGCTTACAACTGTTATTGCTCAACCGAGGAGTTAGAGGCTCGTCGCGAGAAACAACGGGAGCTAAATCAAGCCCCTGGTTATGATGGAAAGTGCCGAGATTTATCACCCGCTGAAATCGCTGATTTTCAAGCTCAAGGTCGCCAGCCGGTTATCCGGATGAGAATGCCAGATAGTGAAACCCGCTTTACAGATTTAATCCGCGGCGAGGTTGTTTTCGAGCATAAATATGTACCGGACTTTGTATTGATGCGAGCCGATGGTTCGCCTCTATACACCTTAGCTGTTGCAGTTGATGATGTATTGATGAAGGTAACCCATGTACTTCGCGGTGAGGATCTTCTCTCTTCAACTCCAAGACAGATTCGGGTTTATCAAGCTATGCAGGTAGATCCTGCAGATTATCCAGTTTTTGCTCACCTGCCATTTGTGATGGGGCAGGACAACGCAAAGTTGTCCAAGCGCAATGGCGAGGTTTCTATTGCTTGGTATCGCGAACAAGGATTTTTGCCAGAGGCTATCTGTAATTATCTTGCTTTACTTGGTTGGTCTCCAGGCGATGATCGCGAAAATATCTCCATGCAGGAGCTAGTTGATTTGTTTACTGTAGAACGGGTCAACAGCTCTCCAGCGCGCTTTGACATGAAGAAACTTGAGGCGATAAATGGTGACAAGATTCGCGCTTTAACAATTGAAGATTTCTTGGCGCGGGCGTTGCCATTTTTGTTAAAAGATGGCGTGATCTCCGGAACAGATGCTGAGATTGCAGTAGTTAAATCAGCTTTGCCCATCATTCAAGAGCGTATTGCGCGGATGAATGAGGTAACTGCAATGCTGAAATTCTTGTTTGTTGAGCAACTTTCATTTGAGCCCGAGTCAGAGGCAAAAATTAAAGAGGAGCCATCGCAACATGTGGTTCAAAAAGCCCTTGAGGCGCTGCAGGATTTGCAGAACTGGAACCACTCGGAGATAGAGGCCAAATTACGTGCGGTTTTATTGGATGAAATGGGACTTAAGCCGAGGTTGGCTTTTGGCCCGGTCCGCATTGCAGTAACCGGCAGCCATATCTCACCGCCATTATTTGAATCGATGGAGTTATTGGGCAAGGAGCGTTCGCTGGCAAGGTTGCAGGCAGCGGTTCAGTAGCTGAATTTTTCGCTGGTATTCTTAGCCTCTTGTCGCAAGCCCACAAGGCTGTGACCTTGGGGTATGGGGTAATTGGCAGCCCAGCTGATTCTGGTTCAGCTTGTCTAGGTTCGAGTCCTGGTACCCCAGCGCAGTACAACTAAATATTTATTTGGAAAAAAACGAGATCTGGCCCCGTCGTCTAGCGGCCTAGGACTCTGGCTTCTCAAGCCAGCTACGAGGGTTCGAATCCCTTCGGGGCTGCCAGACTCGTTAATTTTTCTTAGAGATAAACTCACTCAACTTTGTTGCTGTTGCAACCACGGCTGCTGCATGTACCCGTCCTGGCTGCCTACCTAATCTTTCAATAGGTCCGCTAATGCTCACCGCTGCGATTACTCGATTATTCGGACCACGCACTGGTGCAGAAACTGATGCAACACCAGGTTCACGCTCTCCAACACTTTGTGCCCAACCACGACGACGAACCGCAGATAATGCAGCGGCGTTGAACCTGGCATTGGTTAATGCTCTATGCAATCTATCGGCATCCTCCCAAGCCAAAAGTATTTGAGCGGCAGATCCTGCGTTCATTGTCAGAGCAGCTCCAACTGGAACTGAATCGCGCAAACCTGAAAGTCTCTCGGCTGCGGCAACACAGATTCGCATATCACCTTGTCTGCGATAAAGCTGTGCGCTTTCACCGGTTGCATCACGTAGCGCGGTCAGGGCTGGTGCGGCTGCAGCCAGCAAACGATCTTCACCGGCAGAGGCAGCTAATTCAGCGGCACGCGGTCCCAAAATAAAACGGCCATTGAGATCACGAGCGACTAGGCGGTGGTGCTCTAAGGCGACCGCCAAACGATGAGCTGTAGGACGTGCAATCTTTGTAGCGGCAACCAACTCAGAGAGAGAGTGTGGTCCGGACTCCAGTACTCCTAAAATTCTTACGGCTTTATCTAAAACGCCGACTCCGCTATTCTTTCTGTCCATAATCTAATACTGCCATCTCATCATATGAGAAGCAAGTTACAAGGGGTAATGAATAGCAATGGGAAAGACGCTCGCAGAAAAGGTTTGGGAAGATCACGTAGTTCGGCGCAATTCCGGAGAGCCGGATCTTTTGTATATCGATCTGCATTTAATTCACGAGGTAACCAGCCCACAAGCCTTTGATGGATTGCGTTTGTCAGGCAGAAAGGTGCGTCGCCCAGATCTGACATTAGCAACTGAAGATCACAACGTTCCAACTTTGGATATAGACAAACCAATTGCTGATCCAGTTTCCAGATTGCAGGTAGATACCTTGCGTAAGAACTGCCAAGAGTTTGGAGTTCGGATTCACTCCCTCGGTGATGTAGAGCAGGGAATTGTGCATGTGGTTGGACCACAACTCGGATTAACTCAGCCTGGTATGACAATTGTTTGCGGAGATTCACATACCTCAACTCAT
Source organism: Actinomycetota bacterium (assembly GCA_041159565.1). Lineage (GTDB taxonomy): Bacteria > Actinomycetota > Actinomycetes > Nanopelagicales > Nanopelagicaceae > MAG-120802. Next base: position 5,451 of record JBEAXZ010000021.1, read on the forward strand.
GGCGCATTTGGTGCTCTGGCATTTGGTATTGGCACTAGTGAGGTAGAACATGTGTTGGCGACGCAAACTCTGCCTCTGGCAAAACCAAAGACAATGGCGATTAATGTTGAAGGAAGCTTGAAGCCTGGCGTCACGAGTAAGGACATCATCTTGGCCATCATCGCCAAAATAAGTACAGGTGGCGGACAAGGCTATGTACTTGAGTATCGCGGCAGCGCTATTAGAGCTCTATCTATGGAAGCGCGTATGACAATCTGCAACATGTCTATCGAAGCTGGCGCTCGTGCCGGATTGATTGCTCCGGATCAAACCACCTTTGATTACATAAAGGGACGTCCTCATGCACCAACCGGTGCAGATTGGGATGCGGCGGTTGAGTATTGGCAGACTCTGAAAAGTGATGATGATGCCAAGTTTGATAAAGAGATTTATCTCAATGCTGATGAGCTCTCACCCTTTGTAACTTGGGGAACTAATCCAGGACAAGGTGTTCCGTTAAATGAAACCGTTCCAAATCCAGAGAGCTTTGATGATCCTGAAGAGCGCACCGCTGCTCAACGCGCTTTGGAGTACATGGGGCTGGACGCCGGTACTCCGATGAAAAAGATCAAGGTGGACACTGTTTTTCTCGGCTCCTGCACAAATGGGCGTATCGAAGATTTACGGGCAGCTGCCGCAATCATTAAAGGCAATAAGGTCGCCGAAAACACAAGAATGATGGTGGTGCCTGGATCGGCAAGAGTTCGACTACAAGCTGAATCAGAGGGACTCGACAAAATCTTTCTCGCCGCTGGCGCTGAGTGGCGCAGCGCTGGATGCTCGATGTGTCTTGGTATGAATCCAGATCAATTAAAACCAGGTGAGAGATCAGCCTCGACAAGTAATCGAAACTTTGAAGGTCGCCAAGGTAAAGGCGGTAGAACTCATTTGGTAAGTCCATTAGTTGCAGCGGCGACCGCAATTCGCGGAACCCTTTCCTCGCCGGCGGATCTTTAGGAGTTAATAATGGAAAAATTCATTTCACACACTGGAACCGGAATTCCACTTCGCCGCAGCAATGTCGATACCGATCAGATAATTCCCGCGGTTTATTTGAAGCGGGTTACCAGATCTGGTTTCGAAGATGGTCTATTTGCCGCTTGGCGCAATGATCCAGAGTTTGTCTTGAATAAGCCTGAGTTTGCAAAGGCGAGTATTTTGGTGGCGGGAATTGATTTTGGTACCGGCTCCTCAAGAGAACATGCGGTTTGGGCGCTGCAGAACTATGGCTTCAAAGTTGTCATCTCCAGCAGGTTTGCAGACATCTTCCGGGGCAACTCTCTAAAAGGTGGATTGCTAACTGTCATATTGCCACAAGCAGAGATTGAAGCATTGTGGGGCGCTATAGAACAGGATCCAGAGATGTCGATTGCGGTGGATCTGGAGAAAAAGAGCGTTTCCTACAAAGATCGCGAAATTAGCTTTGATTTAGATGATTACACACGCTGGAGATTGATGGAAGGGCTGGATGACATTGGCCTAACCATGAGAAATCTTGATGCGGTTGAAGATTTTGAGGAAAAAAGAGCGAAATTTAAGCCAAAAACGCTGCCTGTTCTCTCATAACCTTGTCATAAGCGGAGTTTTTCTCCGACTCTCAACCTCTAATTGAGGGTTTTTTACGCATAAAAACCAGCTTTTTTCTTGATTGGTCATTTGCGATTTGTTGCGACACACCGAGTGTGATGCGGGAAAACCTTGATTTATATGCGTAAATTTATCGACAGGTTAAGCAAACGCTTAACTTTACGCGTAAATAAGGGGATTAAATGAACAAGACCCAGTTCATTGCTTCGTTGGCTCCACACTTCAACGGAAGCAAGAAAGAGGCAGGCCACGCTGTAGAAATCGTTTTCGATTCCATCGTGCGCAATATCCAAAAGGGCGAAGATGTAACCATCAACGATTTTGGAAAGTTTAAGAAGGTAGATCGCAAGGCACGTAAGGGTCGTAACCCTTTCACTGGCGAGACCATTCAAATCAAAGCGAGCAAAAAAGTTCGCTTCCTCCCAGCTAAGGCGCTTAAGGAAGTTGTTTCTGGCGCACGTAAGTTGGGCCCAGCTCCAAAGCCAGTCGTAGTTGCAAAGCCCGTAGCCAAGAAGGCGGCCAAGAAGGTTGTTAAGAAGGCTGCAAAGAAGGCTCCTAAGAAGGCAGCTAAGAAGTCAGCGAAAAAGGGCAAGAAGAAATAAATTACTGATTAGTAAGGGCCACGCAACTAGGCGTGGCCCTTATTTTTCTGCCCTACGCTTCCACTATGACAGCATCAGAGGTACGGATTTCCTATGAACCGCCAACCGGAACTCCACTTGGCAGTAATGGTTGGTTTCGTTTTGGAGCCACCGTTTTACGCCCAATTCTCAATCTCATAATCAAGAAAGATTGGCACGGCAGCGAGAATTTGCCAAAGTCAGGCGCCGCCATTGTTGTTTGCAATCATCTCTCATATGTCGATCCACTTACCTTTACCCACTTTCTCTATAACAATGGTCGAGCGCCCAGGTATCTTGGAAAAGAATCGGTATTTAAAATCCCATTAATTGGCAAGGTAATTAGAGGTGCAGGACAGATTCCGGTTTCCAGAGAAAGCAAAGATGCGATCAAAGGTCTCGAGCATGCCATCGCGGTGTTGAAGGCGGGACATTTGCTGGGGGTTTATCCAGAAGGAACTTTGACCCGAGATGAAAATCTTTGGCCAATGCGGGGTAAGACTGGAGTGGCGCGTCTGGCCTTAATAACCGGAGCTCCGATCTATCCCTGTGCATCATGGGGGCCAGAGAAAGTGCTTCCACCGTATAGCAAGAGAATTCGGCTATTTCCACGCACCAAGGTTTCAGTATTGATGGGGGAGCCTTTGAATTTAGCGCGCTGGAAGGGTAAAGAAAATGACCCGGCTGCGGTTGAAGAGGTAGCCGATTACGTTATGGATGAGATTACAAAGTTATTGGAAACTCTGCGGGGCGAGAAAGCACCTGCTGTTCGCTTTGATCCAAAGAAATCTGATTTACCACGTATCGGTAATTACAAGAAAGCCCGTAAGGCGCGTTAATGAAGATCTCGGTACTGGGAACCGGACAGTGGGGAAGTGCCTTAGCGCAGATACTTTGTGATGCGGGAAATGATGTTTTGATTTGGGGAAGAAATACCAGTGTTGTAGATGAGATTAACTCTCGACACACAAATACCAACTCTCTTCCTAGCATCGCTTTGCCTCAAAATCTAAAGGCGACAGCTGATATCTCTGTGGCGATGCAACATGCCCAAATGTTGGTTTTAGCGATTCCAGCTCAATCCTTAAGGGAAAATCTGAAGCAATGGAGCTCACTATTCAAAAAAAATATTCCCATTGTTTCCTCTTTGAAAGGTATTGAGGTCTCCACTCAACTACGCATGACAGAGGTAATTCAGCAGGTTTTAGAGGTGCCCGAGGAAAAGTTAGCGATAATTACCGGGCCAAATCTGGCTCGAGAGATTGTGTTGCGCCAGCCCGCCGGTGCGGTGGCAGCCTCGACATCTCAAGAGTTAGCTGATCTAGTTGCTAAAGCATTTAACAATTCATATTTTCGGGTTTATACCTCCAACGATGTAATTGGGTGTGAGTTAGCAGGTGCTGCCAAGAATGTGATCGCACTTGCGGTAGGCATGGCAATAGGAATGGGATTTGGAGAAAACACCCAATCACTTGTAATAACCCGAGGTTTAAATGAGGTTACAAGACTGGCAATTGCACGCGGTGCGATGCCATTAACCTTTGTTGGACTAGCTGGAGTCGGTGATTTACTTGCCACCTGTGGCTCTCCTTTATCTAGAAATAGATCCTTTGGTGAGGCTTTGGGTCGCACAGGTTCGATGCAGAGCGCTAGAGCAGATGTCTCCTCGACAGTGGAGGGCGTTTCAACTGCAAAGGCGGTAGTGGACTTGGCGCACCTAGTTGGAGTGGAAGCTCCAATTATGGAGGCGGTTTATGAGGTGGTTAGTAATAACATTACGCCAGAGCAGGCAATTAGGTCCCTGATGCAAATTCAAACTGGAGCGGAGATTGATCACGAATGAAAAAGCGTGTTGCAATCATCTGTGGTGGCAGAAGTAGCGAACATCAAATATCTTGCATATCTGCCCGTGGCGTTCTAGCGGCTATGGATAGAGAGTTGTTTGAGCCGATTTTGATTGGGATTACCCCTTCGGGAAAATGGGTGACTCTTAACTCATCTGATGATTTTGCCAAGGATAAAGATGGCTTACCAGTAGTTCCTGATTCGGCCTTTGAAATCAATTTCTCTGAATTAAATGTGGATCTTGCTTTTCCTTTGCTGCATGGACCATATGGCGAGGATGGAACAATTCAAGGTCTTTTTGAAATGACGGATCTTCCATATGTTGGCTCTGGTGTGCTGGCCTCCGCTGTTGCTATGGATAAAACCTTTGCAAAGCCAATTTATGCTGACTTTGGATTAAAAGTTGCTGATGGCATAACGGTTCACAAAAGAGATTGGCAGCAAAACCAGGCTTTGGAGCTAGCCAAGATTTCCGCGCTAGGTTTTCCATTATTTGTTAAGCCAGCAAGAAGTGGATCAAGCCGCGGCACGACAAAGGTTAAGTCAGAGAGCGAGATCCCAGCTGCAATCGAAGCAGCGCACGAGCATGATCCAAAAGCGCTAGTTGAGGTTGCAATCAAAGGTCGCGAGGTTGAGTGTGCAGTGTTGGAGATTGATGGGAAAGCTACCGCATCAGTAGTCGGCGAAATTAGAGTTCATGAACCACATGAGTTTTATGATTTTGAAGCCAAGTATTTAGATGGATCAACCAGCTTTGATGTTCCGGCAAACATCCCCGAAAAGATTTCTAATCAGATTCGCGAAGCTGCGGTAACCGCATTTGAAGCTTTGGGATGCGAGGGCCTAGCTCGGGTTGATTTCTTTTTGACCAACGAAAATGAACTGTTAATTAATGAACTAAACACCATGCCTGGATTTACCAATACCTCGGTTTTTCCGATGTTGTGGCAAGCCAGTGGGCTCAGTTATACGGCGCTCATTACCCAATTAATCAACAGTGCGTTACAGCGCAATCGAGGGGTAGTTCGCTAGAACTAAAGATTGGTAACTGGACAGGTAAGGGTTCTGGTAATTCCCGGAATCGATTGAATCTTGGAGAGCACGGTTTTGCCTAACTCATCCATGTTTGCTGCCTCAGCGCGCATAATTACATCGTAAGGACCGGTCACTCCCTCTGCGATTGTGACGCCAGCGATGGCAGTAACAGCTTTAGTAACTAAGCCAGCTTTTCCCACTTCGGTTTGAATCAAGATGTATGCCTGTATCGACATTTTTAGTTCCATTTCATCCAGTGACCTCACCATTGAGGGTTTCATGTTTACTTAGCGCCTTAGCGTAATTGCCACCGTGGAATTAGGCTAGTGCCGTAGGCATGATCTGGCCGATTGAGCAATTTAAACCAGCGAGTAAGGATGTGCACCGGTGAATGAGCGCGAAGTTCTAGCTCGGGTTCGTGCCATCTTCGACCAAGTTATTAACCCATCAACTCTCGTGGTTCCCAATGGGGATGATGGCGCAATATTTACCGCCACAGATTCAAATGTAGTGATTGCTACCGATATGGCGGTTGAGGATGTTCACTTTCGATTGAACTGGAGCTCTGCTCGCGAGATTGGTCAGAAAATCACAGTTGCTAACCTGGCTGATATCTGCGCGATGGGCGGATGGCCAAAATATCTATTGGTTTCAGTTGGTTTTCCAAAATCCTTTGTAGGGGATTTAGAAGAATTGGCACAGGGTATTTGTGATGAAGCGAAAAAAGTTGGCGCTAAGGTTATTGGTGGAGATCTGTCATCCTCAGACAAGTTAGTGATTTCAATAACCGCCGTTGGTTTTTCTGAACGAATTATTCAAAGATCGGGAGCGCAAGTTGGAGATTTGGTTCA
>JBEAXZ010000022.1:0-11210 GCA_041159565.1 Actinomycetota bacterium
TCCTACTTTTTACTACGCAACTTGTCCCAACTTAACCTCAGCAATTTCTACCTTAGAAAACTCAACTTTAATGTCAGAGATGAATGAACGGTTACAGAGTGATGCGCAATTAGCTGGGGAGTATCGAGCAGCACATGATGATTATTTAGCGGCTCGAGCTGCATTGGGCATCGAAGTGCCGGAGATCGCAGATGTTTCAGCGGGCGGAATGCCGGATCGGGTTAAGTGTTTACATTCTTTAATTGCCCATTCCTTAGCCGCAGGGACTGGCGTTAATCCACTTGGTGACGAAGCGTTGTCAAAACTGCCACAGTGGTGGCAAAACGGAGATTGTTTAGAGCGACGCAATCAGGAGAAAAGTTAAGTGTCACGGGTAGCGGCAATTGATTGTGGAACTAACTCAATTCGATTGTTAATTGCCGATGTTTCAGGTGACAACTTTCGTGAAGTTTTTCGAACCATGGAGATTGTTCGACTGGGCCAAGGTGTAGATCAAAACAAAGCTTTTCACCCCGATGCTTTGGAGCGTACCTTTAAAGCGGTGGGTTTGTTTGCTGATGAAATTAGCAGACGTGGCGTTACCAAGATTAGGTTTTGTGCCACTAGCGCAACACGTGATGCCACAAATAGAGATCTATTTATCGACGGCGTTAAGAATCTATTGGGTGTTGCACCCGAGGTCATCAGCGGAGAAGAGGAGGCCAGACTCTCATTTCTTGGTGCGACCAAGGAGTTAAAGGGTTTTGGCGCCCCCTATCTAGTAATAGATATTGGTGGAGGTTCCACAGAATTTGTTTTTGGCGCAGAGTCGGTGCAGTTTGCCAAGAGTCAGAACATTGGTTGTGTGCGGATGAGCGAGAGACATTTCACCTCGGCGCCACCAAAACCAGATGAGATTGAAAGAGCGCGTCAGGACATTGATGCGGCGATCAGAGAAGCGGCAAGTTTTGTGCCAATCACGGAGGCAAAGAGTTTGATCGCTGTAGCCGGAACAGCAACCACAGTTGCAGCTGCCGCGTTGAATTTAGAACAGTATGACCGTTATGCGATACATCTTTCCCGCATCTCTGCGGCTAAGACCCATGAGGTTGCCAATAATTTTCTAAAGATGAATAGGGAAGATATCAGTGCGCTCGGATATATGCACCCTGGTCGAGTTGATGTAATCGCAGCAGGTTCTCTGGTGTTATCTAGAATTATGGAGTTTTCTAAAGCGCAGGAGTTTGTGGCATCGGAGTCAGATATTCTCGATGGAATGGCTTGGTCACTTGCCAACTAACCCAGCCCAGTTAGCGCCAAAACTTCCTAACTTGAAGTTGCTAGACCAAGAGTTAATAAAGTGCACCGCATGTCCGAGGCTTGTACAGTGGCGAAAAGAGGTAGCGGTTACCAAGCGACGTTCGTATCAAGATGAAAAGTATTGGGGAAAGCCAATTACTGGTTTTGGTCCGACCGATGCGAAAGTTGCGGTAATTGGATTAGCACCTGGTGCGCATGGTGCCAATCGCACCGGTCGAGTGTTCACCGGTGACAGCTCTGGAGATTGGTTGTATAGATCGCTACATAAAAATGGTTTAGCAAAGATTCCAACCAGCAGCTCTCTAAATGATGGTCAGGAGTTAATCGACACTCGAATCATGTGCGCGGTGCGATGTGTTCCACCAGGAAACAAACCAAGTATTGAAGAAACAAAGAGGTGTCAGCCTTGGTTATTGAGGGAGGTTGAGCTGCTATTCCCAACAACTCGAAGCTACCTAGCTTTAGGTGGGATCGCTTGGCGCGCGATTATTGATGCGCTTGCCGAGTTGGGTGAGGAATTGCCTAGAAACCGCCCAAAGTTTGGCCACGGCGCCCAGTTCAACTTTCTGGGTAGTGATGGGAATACTAGATTGGTCATTGGGAGTTACCATCCCAGCCAGCAGAATACTTTTACGGGAAAGCTAACGCGGACCCAATTGGATTCGGTGGTGAAAAAGGCAGGTAGATTTGCCCACTCAGGTAAGCCCCTGTAGCCCAACGGCAGAGGCAGACGACTTAAAATCGTCCAAGTGTGGGTTCGACCCCCACCGGGGGCACATATCTGTCAGCAGTTCTGATGCGAACTACTAAAAGGAGAGCAATGAATAGTTCAAATCCCGTACTCGGCAAGGCATTTGGTCAGCAAAATGGTCAGGGCAATGGTCGCGGTTTCGCCTCAATGGGTTCGGTGTTAACACCGGACAATCTAGAGGAGACATACAACGCACCTGCAGCATCATCGCTACGCACTGGTCGCATGACAATGGATGATGTTGTCGCACGATCTGGAATGCTCTTTGGTATTTCCATCGTGGTTGGGGCAGCTGCTTGGTACTTAAATCTTGGCGGCGGAGCTTTGCTAATTGGTTTTGTTGGTGGATTAATCACAGCCCTCGTTGGTGTTTTCAGTAAGAAAGTTCGCCCTGCTGTTTATCAAGCATATGCGGTTTGCCAGGGATTAGTGCTTGGAATCATTAGCAAGACTTACGAACTCTTCTACGATGGCATTGTTCAACAGGCGATTGTTGCAACAGTTGCAGCTTTTGTTGGAATGTTGTTCCTCTACAAGAGCGGCCGCCTACGTGCCACACCAAAGTTCACCCGTATGTTGCTAGGTGCAGCTCTTGGTTACTTGGTTTTGGCGGTCGGTAGCCTAATTAGCTCATTCTTTGGTGTTGGAAATGGCATGGGTCTTTACGGCCTGAGCGGATTTGGTCCATTGTTGGCAATCGCCGGTGTTGCAATCGCTTCCTTCTTCCTAATCTTAGATTTTGATCAGATTGAAGAGGGCGTGCGCGCTGGTGTGCCACAGGAAGAGTCGTGGCGTGCCGGTTTTGGCCTACTTATGACCATGGTTTGGTTGTATCTAGAGGTGCTGCGCTTACTTGCAATTTTGCGCGGCAATAACGACTAACCCTCGTTTAGTTGAGGTTTACGGGACTCCCCGAGGCTAGCGGTATTGGTCTCGGGGATTCTTATTGCCGCAATAATTGCAAGTGAAAAAACCGCCGCACTAAATGCAATAGCGGTGCGGTAGGAGAAGTAATCTGAGATAAATCCCAAAAGCACTGGACCGACCATCATTCCGGCATCGCCCGCCATCTGCCAGAAGGCGTAAACCTTTCCGCTCTTACCTTTAATTACATCTCCAACAATTGCTCCGGCTGATGCGGCAAAACCTGCACCCAACCCCATAACAATCATGCCAAGCAGGTAGATGGTGGTGTTGGTTGATAAAACCAAAATAGCGAGGGCCAACATAACTATGGAGAAACCGGTCAGAATGACTGGTTTACGACCATTTTTATCAGAGTACTTTCCGGCACGCACCATTACCGAACCTTGCGCAATCAAGGCAATGGTAAAGCTCAATCCCACTAGAGATGCGCTGGCACCTAAATCTTCAACTACGAATAGTGGCAAGATTGAGGAGCGCATGCCAAAGAGAATCCAGCTCCCTAAGAAAGCTAAGAAAAGTGAGTAAAGGTAAGGCTTGATTTGTAACGCTTCACGGATAGTTAAAGCACGTTCCTCTTGATTTACTTCGACTTTTGCCCCTAAACGACTCTCATGTAAATAAATCATGGAAACAGTTCCAGCAGCGATCAAGAGCCCTGAGTAAATGAAAAATGGAGCTCGTGGAGAAAGAGCGATTAGTGCGCCACCAAAGGCAGGTCCCGCTACGCCACCTGCGATAAATCCACCGTTATAAAGGGATTGCGCTCTACCTCTTTGATTATCTGCAACCACACGGAGAATTAGCGCTCCTGCAGATACGGAGAACATTGAAGAGCCAAGACCACCCGCGGTTCTAAATATGAGCAGTTGCTCATAACTTTGAGCTAAACCCGCCAGTAATGTGAATATCGAAACCATGAATAAGCCAAAGCCAAGAACAACTCTCTCTCCAAATCGATCAACTAATTTTCCGGAGAAGAGTCCAGATACAAAACGCATGATCGCAAAGGAGGAGATAATTAAGCCAATCAAAGTATTTGAGACGCCAAAAGTTTTTGCAAAGATTGGTATGGCTGGAATTATCAAACCAAATCCCACTGCAACCAAAAATGAGATTGCGGTTAGGACGGAAACCTCTTTGGGAAGTCCCTTGAATGGGGATTTAATCTTGTTAGCCAAGTGCTTCGCCCGCCGCATCCTGTCTTGCAGAGGCATGGCTCTGGCTATCCTGCAAGGGTTTTTCCTCTAGTGCTATGGCGAAGAAGAAAGCTAGTGCGACAACTGGAAAAGCACTCAGGAACACAACTTGGAAGGAATCCGCAAAAGCCTCCAGCACCTTTGCCTGAATCTCTAACGGTAAAGTGGCAATCATCGAGGTGTTGTTAGTTAATGTCTCTAGCATTCCAGGTTCAATCACCGTTGATCCACCAAGTTGAGTCTGTAAGTTCTCAGCAACTCGATTACTCAAAATACTGCCAAATATTGCAGTTCCAAAAGCACCACCAAGGGAGCGGAAAAATGTATTTGATGAGGTAGCAATACCGAGATCTTTAAACTCCACCGCATTTTGGACCGCTATCACAATGGTTTGCATGCATAGACCTAATCCGCCCCCGATAATTACGGCAAAAACAGCGATTTGCCAGTAGGGAGTTGAGACACCTGCTGTACTCATTAGAAATACACCTAAAGCCATTAACAAAGCTCCTGCAACAGGGTACTTTTTGTAGCGACCGGTCTTAGTAATTAGTCGACCACTTGTTATGGTGAAGGCAAGAATTCCAATCATCAAAGGAATTAGCTTCAAACCAGCTTCTGTCGCAGAGTTACCTTGAATAATTTGCAGGTAAAGCGGCAACATAACAATCGCACCAAACATGCCGGCACCGATGATGAATCCAATAATTGAGGTTAAGGTGAAGGTGCGATTCTTAAACAAGTTCATAGGCAAAATCGGCTCTTTTGCTCTTAACTCCCAGATAACGAACAAAACAGCAAAGAGCACACCAGCCGATAATGTGATTACGGTGCGAGTTTCGCTCCACCCATTTTCAGGGCCCAAGACTGATAGCGCAATTAAAAGTGCGACTACTGAAATAACCATGAGCAGGGCACCAAGGAAATCAATCTTGTGCTCTCGTTTGACCTTTGGAATATGCAGGACCATTGAAGTTATTACTAGGGCAAGGATGCCAAATGGAAGATTTATGTAGAAAATCCAGCGCCAACCAGTAATACCAAGTATTGAGCCGCTGTCAGAGAAAAATCCGCCTAACAAAGGACCTGCTACAGATGAGATTCCCCAGACTGCGCCAAACAACCCTTGATATTTACCACGTTCCCTTGGGGAGACGATGTCACCAACAATTACAAAGGTAAGGCCCATTAGTCCGCCGGCACCGATACCTTGGATTGCGCGGGTAACAATTAGTTGTTCCATCGAGGTTGAAGCACCGGCTAAAAATGAGCCAATTAAAAATACAATTATGGAAAATTGATAAACCGGACGGCGTCCATAGAGATCAGAGATTTTGCCGTACAACGGAGTAGATGCGGTAGAGGTAAGCAGATAGGCAGTGACTACCCAGGTGTAATGGTTTAGACCATTGAACTCTTCAACGATACTTTTTAATGCGGTTGAGACAATGGTTTGATCCAACGCCGCCAACAGCAATCCAGTCATAAGACTGGACATGATTATGAGTATCTCTCTGTGGGTTAATGGCTTGGAATGGTCGATTTCTGCTTTGTTGCGCATCTTTTCCTAACGTAAATTTGGTTCAAGGCCCTAAAGGTTACTACTCTCATCTCTGTGAAAAGTGTTATTGCGGAGAATTTGGTAAAAACCTATGACAAGGGCGCTGTCAAAGCTCTAAATGGATTGAATCTAGATGTCGAAGAAGGCACGGTTTTAGGCGTACTTGGGCCAAATGGTGCCGGCAAGACTACGACTGTGAGAATTCTCGCAACATTGTTAACACCAGATTCGGGCCATGCAACAGTTGCTGGAATTGATGTCATAAAAAATCCTGATCAAGTTCGCGAAGTAATTGGATTATCAGGTCAATATGCAGCGGTTGATGAAACGCTAACGGGTTGGGACAACTTAGTTATGTTTAGCCGTTTGTATCACCTCTCGCCATCAGCTTCCAAAAAGAGAGCAGAGGAGTTACTTGAGCAGTTTTCTTTAACTGATGCGGCAAAACGACCGATCCGTACTTACTCAGGCGGAATGCGTCGCCGCTTAGATTTAGCTGCTTCTTTGATAGTAAGACCAAAGATTTTGTTCCTGGATGAACCTACTACCGGTTTGGATCCTCGTGGTCGCCAAGAAATGTGGGGCGTTATCGAATCATTGGTAAAGGATGGTACGACACTTCTTTTGACCACACAGTATTTGGAGGAAGCGGATCAATTAGCTGATGACATTGCTGTAATTGATCATGGAACAGTGATTGCTCGAGGCACCTCGGATCAACTGAAGCGTCAGGTTGGCGGCGAGCGTTTAGAAATCGTTGCCGAATCTCAGGATCTAAAAAAGGTTACAGAGATTGTGGAGCGAGTCAGTGGTGGAAAAGCATTGGTGGAAGAGAGCTCTAGACAGGTATCGGCGCCGGTTACAACAGGATCTAAGGCGTTGATTGAAGCAGCTCGATCTTTAGATGATGCTGGAATTCATCCATTGGATATTGGTTTGAAGCGGCCCTCGCTCGATGATGTCTTCATTGCTTTGACCGGCCATGCTGCGGAGGATAAGAAAGAAGAGGAAGTAGTTGATCCAAGGGCGCGAAAGAGGAAAAAGAAATGAAGCATGCGGTCTCTGACTCTCTAGTAGTTACCAAAAGGCAATTGCTGCAGCTCATCCGAGTTCCAGAGGTTTTGATTTTTTCAACTATTCAGCCAGTGATGTTTGTTCTGCTTTTCCGATATGTATTCGGTGGCTCAATCTCAACAGGAATTCCCGGTGTTGATTATGTCCAATTGTTGATGCCTGGAATCTTTGTCCAAACAGTCGCATTTACCTTGGCCGGCACCGCGGTTGGTCTCGCTGAGGATATGCAAAAAGGATTAATAGATCGCTTTAGATCATTGCCAATCTCCAGGTCTGCAGTGGTATTTGGCAGAGCATTAGGTGATAGCACCCTGAATATCGTGGTTTTAACAGTTATGGGGCTGGCAGGATATTTAGTGGGCTGGCGCCCTTCATCTGGGTTCTTAAATGTGATTCTAGGCTTTGCATTTCTGCTCCTCTTTGGCTTTGCCATGTCATGGATTGGCGTATTGATTGGGTTATCAGTGAGATCTGCGCGAGTTGCTAACGCAGCTGTTTTCATTGCGGTATTTCCACTCACCTTCCTCTCTAATGCTTTTGCACCAACCACAGGTATGCCAAAGGCGCTGCAGTACTTTGCAGAGTGGAACCCAGTTTCAACAATGGTGGCAGGATGCCGAGAGTTATTTGGGTTAGAGAATATTTTCGGAGTTACGGCAAACTCTTGGCCTAGCCAAAACCCACTCGAGATGTCTTTGATCTATATGGTTTTGATTATGGCGGTATTTATTCCGCTAAGTGTGCGGAAATATATTAATACCGCAGCCAAGTAATCAGCTGTAGATCTCAGCCTTAAGCACTTTTACTGAGATGTTTTTGCCATTTGGCGCGGTATAGCTTTTCTCTTCGCCAATCTTTGCACCCATGACAGCGCTACCTAATGGGGACTTTTCGCTGTAAACATCAATGTCGCCACTGGCGATCTCGCGAGAGCCCAATAGGAACTGCATCTCATCGCCCATAATCTCCACGGTGACTTTCATGCCGGGGGCAACGGTGCCTTCTGCTGCAGCAGGTGGTGTTCCAATCTCTGCATTTTCTAGCATGTGTTTTAGTTGGCGGATGCGCGCCTCCATCTTGCCTTGTTCCTCACGGGCAGCGTGGTAACCACCATTTTCCTTTAGATCACCTTCGGCACGTGCCGACTCGATCTTTTTAACGATCTCAGATCTACCGGTAGTTTCGAGGTGCGCGAGCTCCGCAGCCAAACGGTCAGCTGCCTCTTGTGTTAACCAGGTCTTGCTCATAAGTGGGGCCAAGCCTACTTTCTTCAACCCCGTGCTGCGCGACAATCCAAAACCGCAGCATTAACCGCCGCTATGCGGGTTGGAATCGTGGTGGTAAAGCTTTGTTTTTCTAGGTTTGAGGCGGGGATTAACTGTTCGATTTCGCCAACCACATTTTTATCGATATCTCGGGCCAACAAAGTGCAGCGCAATTGCTGCCTGGGGTCACGTCGCTCAACTTGATAGGTAATCTCAATTGAATTAGCGGTTTCATTTTGAAAACTAATTAAGGTAACTCTGATCTCGGGGTTTGAATGGTGCCAGGCGCTCCAAGCTAGCCAGGGAAGGAATATTGCAGCAAGAAGAATTGCTAAAACTCGCCAACTGCGAGCACTCTCTCTATAACCATAACGCTGCCGCATCAAATCGCGAGTTTCAGGGGGGAGATTCGAGAACTGGGCGGGCATGGGAGAATGATGTCATGGAACAACCTGTATTTGATGCCGGTATTGCTGGTTCACTAACGATGATCTTCTTGACCACCGCGACCATAGTGTTGTTGCGTAGTTTTTATAAGCGCTGGAAGCGGATCGAAGATCGTCGTTTACATGATGAATCAAAGTAATAGCAATCGACTTAAGAGCTCTGGCTTTGTTGCTGCAGTCCTTGTTCTTGCTCTAATTTTTGTCCGGCTGGGTTTTTGGCAGTTAGATCGCGCCACCGAGCTAAAAGAGTTACAGAAGCCTTATGTAGAAAAACCAATTGTCGCTTTAAGTGATGTAGCTGCTCCCTCTGAAAACCTTAAGGACAGCGCAATCAATCGCATCGTTGAGTTTTCTGGTCAGTATGTTGCCCAGTTTGATGCTCCAGGTCAGATTGATAAAGAAGAAAATGTTGGAACTTGGTTGGTGGGTTTGCTTGAGGTGAATGGTGGAGGAGCGATTCTGGTGGTTCGCGGAACACAAGCAGAGGAGCTGCCAAAGGGCGAGGTCTTTGTTCAAGGAAGATTGATGCTCCGCCAGTTTGAAAATCGGGCGGCAAAATCTGAAGACCAGTTAAGTCGATTAGATCCATCATTGCTAGTGGCTACCTACAACCTGCCGGTTTACGATGGTTACGTTGTGGCGGAATCAGAGAGGTTAAACGGCAAACCTTTAGAGTTGAAGCGGGCACAGGTCGATCCCATTAAGCCGAAGGTGCCCGGTTACTACTGGCAGCACATTTCCTATGTCGTTATTTGGTGGCTAATGGCCCTGGTAGTAGTTTTTCTACCGTTCTATAGCAGGCAGCGAGAAAAGAAGGAAAAGGGGATGGTGCATTGAACGGTGTAATTAAGCGTTTTCGATTTATGGCTTTTGCCGCCGGCATCATGTCCCTGCTTCTCTGGTTTGTTGAGCTCCCGGTGGTCTATTTACTTGATGATCCAGAGCTAGCTGCAAAGGTGAAGTGGATTCCCTTTGTACATGGCTACGTTTACGCCTTCTATGTATTGGCCGCTATCCATTTCACCGCAAAGGCCCGGTTCACAATAAAGCGGATGGTTCTCTTTATTTTGGCGGGAACTTTGCCGGTCGCATCATTTATTGCGGAGCGTAAGGTAATGAGGGAGTTTCCTATTAAATGAGGTTGCGCTCATTAGTTAAATCCCTGGTTTATCCGATCTACGAAGCCAGGTTGATGGCGCAGTTGGATCTTTCTCGCACTCCACACCATATTGGGGTAATCCTTGATGGCAATCGGAGATGGTCCAGAGAAAATCCTTCACCCACTGGGGACACATCTTCCTCTCGAGGCCACCGCGCCGGTGCTGAGAAAATCATTGAGTTACTGCAATGGTGCGAAGAGACCGATATCAATGTTGTGACTTTGTGGCTGCTATCCAGTGACAATTTGAAGCGCTCGCCACAGGAGTTGGAAAAGCTAATCTCGATAATTGCTGAGACCGTGGATGATTTAAGTACTACTGGAAGATGGCGAATTCGTCCGGTGGGATCTCTCGAGTTATTGCCGGAGCAGTTGGCCACCAGATTAAAAAGCGCGGAGGCAAAAACCGCTGCCATTTCAGGCATTACTGTAAATGTGGCGATTGGTTATGGCGGCCGGCTAGAGATCGTTGATGCTTTTAAGAAGTACCTGCAGGAGTGCGAGACGGTAAGTAAACCGATTACTCAAATTGCTGATGAGTTATCGGTAGATTCAATTGATAAGTATCTCTATACAGCAGGACAACCAGATCCCGAGTTGGTAATCCGAACTTCAGGAGAGCAGCGCTTAGGTGGATTCCTGTTGTGGCAGAGCCACCAATCAGAGTTTTATTTTTGCGAGGCGTACTGGCCAGATTTTCGTCGCGTAGATTTTTTACGTGCTTTGCGCTCCTATGCCGCGCGAGAAAGAAGATTGGGTAAATAGAGGGTAAACCTCAACCTCTACTTGAGCGTGTCGCGTGATTTAGCGGCGTTGAGGATTTATCTTTTTCCCAACTCACTTCCCTGGCTTTTTGAGCGTGAATTTCACGAACTTTAAGCTCTAGAAAACAGAATAAGAAGGAGTTACTTGGCCCGTAGCAGCTCCGCAGGACGAAAAACCTATGTCCTGGACACCAGCGTTTTGCTGGCTGATCCCACCGCCTTCTTTAGATTTGCCGAGCATGAAATCATCATTCCGATCGCTGTTATCGGAGAGCTAGAAACTAAGAGAGATCACCCCGAATTGGGCTACTTTGCCAGGGCCGCTCTACGTCAACTAGATGACCTGCGGATTTCACATGGCCGACTTGATCAACCATTGAAAATCAACGCATCAGGTGGAGTGCTCTCTGTGGAGCTGAATCACACAGATACTTCATCACTGCCTCATGGCTTCTTGCGAGATGGCACAAATGATTCAAGGATTTTGGCGGTAGCCAGGAACCTAGTCAGTGAGGGAAAAGATGTAGTTCTAGTTACCAAAGATCTGCCGCTGCGGGTTAAAGCATCATCTGTTGGAATCTCAGCCGAGGAGTATCGAGCAGAGCTAGCGCCCTCAAGTGGTTGGACCGGAATGGTTGATGTCACAGTTGGCGGCAAGGTTATCGATGCACTTTATTCCGGGGAAAAGATAAGCGATCCAATCGCTAAGGATCTACCCTGTCACACTGGAGTTGTTTTGCACTCTGAAAAAGGTAGCGCCCTGGCCAG
>JBEAXZ010000023.1:0-10911 GCA_041159565.1 Actinomycetota bacterium
CTCGGTTGTTGAGCGCGCATATGATGTTGCCAAGGCGGCGCATGAAGGCCAGTTAAGAAAAAGTGGCGACCCTTATATCACCCACCCAGTAGCTGTTGCCGAAATCTTGGTGGAGTTTGGACTCGATCCCGCAACCATTGCAGCAGCCCTTTTGCATGACACCGTAGAAGATACTGATTACACACCAGAGAAACTTAGGGCTGATTTTGGTGATGAAGTCGCTAATTTAGTTGAAGGTGTTACCAAACTCGATCGTCTAACTTATGGTCCCACCGCAGAAGCGGAGACAGTTCGCAAAATGGTGGTGGCCATGGCTAAGGACATAAGGGTCCTCGTCATTAAATTGGCCGATCGACTTCACAACGCACGTACTTGGCAATATGTTGATCCGGAATCCTCTGCCCGTAAAGCCCGCGAAACTTTGGATATCTACGCACCCTTGGCGCATCGATTGGGTATGAACGCGGTCAAATGGGAGTTAGAGGATCTTTCATTTAGATTTTTGGAACCAAAGAAATTTGAGGAGATCGAACGTCTAGTTATCGAGCGAAATCCATCACGTGAAAAATTGACTAACGATGTAATCAAGGTGGTGCAGGAAGACTTAGCTATAGAGGGCATTGCTGCGCAGGTAACTGGTCGACAGAAACATCTCTACAGCGTTTATCAGAAGATGGTTGTGAGGGGTCGAGAGTTTAATGATATTTATGATCTGGTTGGCATAAGGGTGTTAGTTAACGATGTCAGAGATTGTTATGCAGTACTCGGTGCAATTCACGCGAGGTGGAATCCAGTACCAGGTCGTTTCAAAGATTACATTGCCATGCCAAAGTTCAATCTCTATCAGTCTCTTCACACGACCGTCATTGGACCAACCGGCAAAGCCGTTGAAATTCAGATTAGAACCCATGACATGCATCGCCGTGCCGAATACGGTATTGCCGCTCATTGGAAGTACAAACTCGGTTCAGCTTCCAAGTCCGCGGATTCTCCGGACATGCTCTGGCTCAAACAGCTGCATGAATGGCAGCAGGAAACCTCAGATGTCACTGAGTTCTTAGATGCTTTGCGTTTTGATCTACGCACCCCTGAAGTCTTTGTTTTCACACCAAAGGGGAGTGTGATCGCTCTACCTGCTGGTTCTACTCCAGTTGATTTTGCTTATGCGGTCCACACCGAGGTTGGAAATAGATGTGTTGGCGCAAAAGTAAATGGGAAGTTAGTTTCCCTGGAAGCTCCACTATCTAACGGTGATGTAATTGAAGTTGTTACAAACAAAGGTGAGCAAGCCCAGCCAAGTCGGGATTGGTTGAACTTTGTTAAGTCACCTAGGGCCCGCTCAAAAATCAAAGCCTGGTTCTCAAAGGAGCGTAGGGAAGAGGCGATTGATGCTGGCAAGGAATCTATAGCCAGACAGATGCGAAAAGCAGGACTACCGATTCAAAAGATACTTGCCGGTCATACCTTGCTGCAGCTAGCTCATGACCTTAACTACCCAGATATTGATGCACTATATGCCGCAGTTGGAGATGGACATATTTCTGCGGCACATGTCATTGAACGTTTGGAAACTTCCTTGGGGCTTGAAGAGACTCATGAAACCCCTTTATTGGAGGGTTTGATCTCTGGGAATGCAAGTAACAGGCAAAGTAGACGCAGCGCTAGCGGCATTCAGGTTGAGGGTGTTGATGATGTATTAGTAAAGCTGGCCCGCTGCTGTACCCCTGTGCCAGGAGATCAAGTAACCGGTTTCATAACGAGAGGCAATGGAGTTTCTATTCATCGCACAGACTGTGTAAATGTTGCTGATTTAAAGTTCCATCAAGGTGATCGAATTGTAAAAGTTAAGTGGGATCCGAATGCAAAATCTGTTTTCTTGGTAAATATTCAGATTGAAGCTCTTGATCGCGCAAGGTTGCTCTCTGACATTACCCGCACACTTTCTGATCAGCAGGTGAATATCCTGCACGCCGCTGTAAATACAACTAAAGAGCAGGTCGCCTTTTCTCGGTTTACATTTGAGATGGCGGATGCCACGCATTTAGATGCGGTTTTAGCCGCGGTGCGCAAGATTGAAGGCGTGTACGACGTTTATCGAATTACCAACAACTAAATACCAATTTAGGCAGTAGTGAAATCAGCTAAACCCTTTTGCGCCTCACTCAACCACATGCGTCGAGCCGCTGCTGCCTCTCGGTGCTCGGCAGCTTTCTTGGCATCGCCCGAAGCTTCAGCTCTGGCTGCCTTCGCCTCGTAATCAGATACTGCAGCCATGAGCTGATTAACAACGTCATTCGCACGTGCACGTGCTCCGGGATCGCTGCGGCGCCATTGCTCTTGCTCCGCCTCTTTGATTGTCATTTCAACGATATCAACCCGCTTATCTAGCACAGAACGTTTCTTTTTATCGATCATGCCAATCTTGGATAGCTTGGTGCGTAGATCTCTAAACTTTCTACGGGTGTCATCTAAATTGGTGATAGGAAGCAAGGCTTCTATCTCTACGACTAGCGCCTCTCGTTTTTCCAAGTTGGCGGCCATGGATTCACCGCGTTTTTCCAAGTCAGCGTTCTTTGCTGCGAAGAAGGTGTCTTGGGCGGCTTTGAATCGATTCCAAAGCTTGGCATCATCATTTTTCTTACCGCGGCCTGTGGCTTTCCATTCATCCATCAGTGATTTATAGCGGCGGGCTGTAGCAACCCAATCAGTGGAGGTCGCCAAGGATTCGGCCTCGGTAACAATCTTTTCCTTTGTGCTTTTTACCTCATTTTGTTGCGCAGTTAGAGAAGCGAAATGGGTCCGGCGACGCTTATCAAACTTGTTTCTGGCGCTGGAGAATCGCTTCCATAGATCGCCATCCGTTTTCTTATCTAGGCGAGGTGCTTTCTTCCACTCTTCTAGGAGAACTTTGAGACGCTCTCCAGTTACTTTCCAACTTGTCGATTCACTTAATGATTCAGCTTCTGCTACTAATGCTTCCTTAGCAGCAACAGTTGCAGCGCGCTTGGCAGCCTTGACCTCAGCCTCAGCTGCTTTTTTTGCCTCATAAGCTGGGCGATGCTCATCAATTAGAGGTGGAATCTGCTCTAGAGAGCTCTTCAACGCCTCTAGATTTCCCACGCCATTTAGGTGCTCAACTTGATTCCGTAACTTGCGAACCGCATCATGCGCATCCTCCGGAACCATCGCACCGCTAATAATGCGTGCCGCTAGAAGCGCAACCTCGGAGGCGACAATTTCAAATTTTCTAACAAAGTAGGCAAGCGCCTCTTCTGGAGTCTTTCCTGGATAGGAACCAACCATTTTTTCACCATCATTGATTCGAACATAGACAGTTCCGTTTTCATCAACTCGACCGAATTTCGCTGGGTCACCTATTAATGCTGCAGCTGCAGAGTTAGGTAGAGAGTTTTGATTATCGAGTGATTCCATGATGGCCTAACTTTCTCGAACGTTGCGCGCCACCATCTGATCTGGCGACGTTGTGGGTTCAGCGGTTGGTAAGGGGAACAACGTTACCCCGAGAGCTGGGAAACTGTAAAAGGAGGCAAAATTAGGTTGAAACTCACCCCGATTTCTCGCGTAGCGCTCTCCGGTCCGGGGTTTCCATTAGCTGAGATGGCAGATTACGGCATTCCTGGCCATATGTTGAGAGAATCTGCGACATGGCTCTTTTGGTGGATCGCGTGGTGGCGCCTTACTACCAAACTAACTGCTGGATAGTGGCCCCAGCGTCCGGCAAAGAATGTGTAGTAATTGATCCGGGAATTGACATTCCCAGCCTCACACCGCAGATTCAAGAAAAACTAAAACAACATAATTTGAAACTTGGCGCAATATTTATCACCCATGGCCACTTAGACCACACCTTCTCATTGATATCTGCGATTGAAGATTTTGTTGGTGCCGATTGTTATGTGCATGAATCAGATAGAGATTTATTGGCACATCCAGAGAGAGCTATGGGAGCACAAAGTCAAGAGTTGGTAAAACAACTTAAATCTCAGATAAATCCTGATCTCACTTTTGCCGAACCAGATCGCACTTGGAGTTTGCAGGATAGACAGGAGCTTCAACTCGGCGAGATGAAGTTTCGTTTTCTCCATACCCCGGGACATACACCGGGTTCCGTAGTGGCGCAGGTAAATAATGAAGTGTTGATCTCTGGTGATGTGTTGTTTCGTGGATCTATTGGAAGAACCGACCTGCCGCGCGGC
Organism: Actinomycetota bacterium; assembly: GCA_041159565.1. Taxonomy (GTDB): domain Bacteria; phylum Actinomycetota; class Actinomycetes; order Nanopelagicales; family Nanopelagicaceae; genus MAG-120802. The sequence goes on from JBEAXZ010000023.1 coordinate 4,218, forward strand.
TCAATCTCTGACATGGAACGCTCGCTTCGTGAGAAAATTGCTACCTTGCCTGGCGAGCTGCGCGTCTTACCAGGTCATGGCGATGAAACCTCAATAGTTTCAGAGTTGAATACCAATCCATACTTACAGGCGGCGATAGAAGGGCGACTGGCGTGAACCCAAAGTTTCAAGCACCCAAGGGGGTATCTGAGTATGTGCCGCCCCGTTCAAATCTTTTTGATTATGCTGCAAGAACTTTGACCGCTCCTGCATTAGCGGCGGGTTATGAGTTAATCGAACTTCCGATATTTGAAGACACTGAACTTTTTACTCGCGGTGTTGGTGAATCCACCGATGTCGTTAGTAAAGAGATGTATACCTTTGAAGATAGAGGTGGACGATCTCTTACTCTTCGTCCTGAAGGCACCGCCGGGGTAATGAGGGCGGTAATAGAGCACAATTTGGACCGAGGACAGCTTCCGGTAAAGCTTTTTTATCGCGGGCCTTTCTTTAGAGCAGAAAGACCTCAAGCGGGACGGTATCGACAGTTTTACCAGTTCGGCATTGAAGCTATTGGTGTGAGTGATCCTTACCTTGATGCTGAGGTTATAGGTATTGCTTATTCGGGCTATAAGAAATTAGGGCTTTCAAACTTCTCTTTACACATTACCTCTTTGGGCGACGCCGAATCCCGAAACCGCCATCGAGTAGATCTGATTAAGTTCATTGAAAGTTTGAATCTTGATGAAGAAACAAAGGCTCGTGCTGCAAAGAATCCACTGCGTTTGTTTGATGACAAAAGAGATGAAATTAGGGGCAAGATGCAATCCGCTCCGTTGCTTTTGGATTATTTGAATCAAGAGAGCAAAGAAAACTTTACTGCTGTACAGGCTGCTCTAAAAAGTATCAACGTGCCATTTGAAATAAATCCGCGGATGGTCCGAGGTTTGGATTACTACACCGGGACTACATTTGAATTTGTCCATAATGGATTGGGCGCCCAATCCGGTATTGGTGGCGGTGGTCGTTATGACGGACTCATGGAAACCCTCGGAGGACAGAATTTATCTGGAATAGGTTTTGGTTTAGGAATAGATCGAGTAATGCTCGCTATGGAGAATGAAGGCTGCGTCCCAGAAAATATTAGATATGTGGATCTTTATGTAATTCCTTTAGGTGTTGCCGCGCAATCAACTGCGTTTACATTGGTAAATCAACTACGTACTGCAGGGTTTGTTGTAGAGCAGAGTTTCGGAGATCGGGCATTAAAGGGCGCGATGAAGGCCGCTGATAAGTCAGGGGCACGTTTCTCTATTGTCCTTGGGGATGCAGAGATTTCCTCAGGCACCGTAGAGCTCAAAGAGATGAGCACCGGCAAGGCATCATCCGTTACCCTAAGCACCCTCGCATCTGAACTAGCCAAACTTAGCTAATTCAACTATCGGAAGGGTCTAAGAAAAGTGCTTCGATCTCATGGCGCTGGATCATTAAGGGCTGGCGATGTTGGTCAATCAGTGACCCTGGCTGGATGGGTTGCCAGACGTCGAGATCATGGCGGGGTTGCTTTCATCGATTTACGTGACTCCTCTGGAAATGTTCAAGTTGTAATCTCTGATGAGAATGTTGCCGGCGCACTTCGAGCCGAGTGGTGTGTTTTGGTTAAGGGAAAGGTGGCAAAGCGCCCCCAAGGAAATGAAAATTTAGCTATTCCAACTGGAGAGGTCGAGGTTATCTGCGAAGCGCTTGAGGTATTGAGCGAAGCCGCTCCGTTACCTTTTCCGGTTGATAGCGGAGAGAATGTAAATGTAAGTGAAGAGGTTAGGCTCAAGTATCGATACTTGGATCTCAGAAGAGAGATGCCTAGCAAAGCTTTGCGTTTACGCTCCAAAGTAACCTCTGTTATTAGATCGGTAATGGATCAGGAGAACTTCTTAGAAATCGAAACCCCATACCTAACCCGATCAACACCGGAAGGTGCACGAGATTTCTTAGTGCCGGTACGGCTACAGCCCGGATCTTGGTACGCCCTCCCTCAATCGCCTCAACTTTTCAAGCAACTATTGATGGTTGCAGGTATGGAGCGCTATTACCAGATTGCTCGTTGTTTCCGTGATGAAGATTTCAGAGCGGATCGTCAGCCAGAGTTCACTCAATTAGATATTGAGATGTCATTTGGAGATCAATCTGATGTCATCGCTATTGCAGAAAAGATATTGCAAGCGGTATTCAAGGCAAGTATTGGATATGAGATTCCATTACCTATCCCGCATATGACTTATCACGAAGCTATGCGTCGCTTCGGTTCCGATAAACCAGATGTGCGGTTTGGTAATGAACTCGTCGACACAACCGAGTTATTCAAGGAAACCTCTTTTAGAGTCTTTCAAGCACCACATGTTGGTGCCGTGGTTATGCCTGGTGGAGCCTCATCGCCCAGGCGAGAGTTGGATGCTTGGCAAGATTGGGCTAAAGCACGAGGTGCCAAGGGTTTGGCGTACATCTTGGTTGGAGAGGATGGAACTCTTTCCGGTCCAGTAGCGAAAAATCTCTCGGAAAAAGAATCTGCTGGAATTGCAGCTCATGTCGGTGCAGCAAATGGGGATGCGATCTTCTTCGCTGCAGGGGAGAAGGCAGAGGCTTTGAATCTGCTCGGTGCAGTGCGGTTGGAGATCGGAGAGCGCTGCAACCTGATTGATAAATCTGCATGGAGGTTTTTATGGGTGGTAGATGCACCTATGTTTGAAAAGACTGATGGTGGTGGGTGGACCGCCGTTCATCATCCTTTCACGGGGCCTAAACCAGAGTTTGAGAAAACCTTTGTTTCAGATCCGGAGTCAGCCTTGGCTTACGCATATGACATTGTTTTGAACGGCAGTGAAATTGGTGGTGGTTCAATACGTATTCATCGTCGCGATATTCAGCAGGCGGTATTTGATGTAATTGGCTTAACTAAGGAAGAGGCAGAAAGTAAGTTCGGCTTCCTGTTAGAGGCTTTCAACTACGGTCCACCGCCACATGGTGGCATAGCCCTTGGTTTGGACCGACTCTGTGCTTTGCTGGCTGGCGCCGAATCAATTCGAGAGGTAATTGCATTTCCGAAAACCGCCAGCGGCGGTGATCCATTAACTGGCGCACCAACTCCAATCACAGGCGCGCAGCGCAAGGAAACGGGAGTGGATTTCAAGCCAGAGGACAATAAGGAATAGCTAGTTCATGAGTATCGAGGTGAGCTCACGACCACGGGACACAGATCGAAAAACCCGGGTTCATCTTTCATTTTACGATCGAGTTAAGTTCTTATTGTTTTTCTCGGCTGTGTTCTTTGTCTTGGTCTGGTCAGACATGGCCGCAGATGAGGAGCTATCTTTTTCTGAAGCGACTTCCAACAGTAGTTATCAACGCTGGTGGATCTTTCCCTTATTCGCAGGCGAAACCTTAAGACAAACTCACTTTCTAGTATCTGAATTATTAGCTCCGTACCATGGATTTTGGCAGCGTTACTTTACTTTCGTAGATCGCATGACTCATCGATTGAGTGACTGGACCCGCTTTCGTCTTTCCCGGGTAATCAAATGGATTGTTGTTCTTTCACTTTTGTCAGTGGTTTTAGGTGCCATTTACGACGAAACCCCAGTAAGGGCTCTTTTCCTTGCACCTCAAGCACTCTGGAGCGCTTTGCCGATTATTGGACAGCTGATGTTTGCTGTTGTGTTTGTAATAATCCAATTCGTTGCCATTTTTTGGTTTCTAAGTCGAGGCGGAATAGACACTTATTTCCCAGATGACATAAAGACCCGTTTTAGTGATGTATGGGGTCAGGACCATGTTCTCGCTCGAATTAGAGAAAACCTTGTCTTTCTAGAGAATCCGGAAAGCATTGAAAAGCTTGGAGGTTATGTTCCGGGTGGCATTTTGCTTTGGGGGCCGCCAGGCACTGGTAAAACATTGATGGCCGAATCCATGGCTGGTGAAACGGGTAAACCATTTGTATTTGTAGACCCAGGAGCTTTTAACAATATGTTCTTCGGTATCGGCATATTGAAGGTCAAGAGTTTGTTTAGAAAACTTAGAAAATTGGCGCTTCGTTATGGTGGCGTTGTTGTGTTTTTTGATGAGGCTGATGCTTTGGGTAATCGTGGAATTATGACCAATCGAGCACCAGGCTCATATGCTGTCGATAGTTGTCGTGGGCTAACCTACTTGAATCAACTCACCAGCGATCAAGTTACAAAGGCAAATTTAATTAAAGAAGGTTCACCAAAGCCGTTAAGTCTCGTAAACAGATTCATGATGGGAGCGGGCGCAGGAGGTGGCGCAGGTACCGGAACGCTACAAGCGTTATTAACTGAGTTATCCGGTCTAAAGAAACCTAGAGGGTTTTTCAATCGAGTAGTACGCAGAACCCTTGGTATGCGACCAAAAAATCCACCGAAGTATCGGATATTGGTTGTGATGGCCACCAATATGCCGGAGTCTTTAGATGAAGCTTTACTTCGTCCAGGCCGAATCGATCGAATGTACCGCGTTGGTTACCCCAGCAAGGCGGGACGAATCAGAACATATGAAGGTTATTTAGCCAAAGTTTCGCATGTGCTAACTAGAGATGAGATTGAAAAGTTGGCAATTATTACGCCTTACGCGACAGGTGCCACTATAAAAGATTTGATTAATGAATCTTTGATAATGGCAATACGCAATGGGCGCGATACTGTCACCTGGCAAGATGTTTTGAAAGCCAAACAGTTAAAGCAATTAGGACCGTCAGAAGATGTTGAGTACATCGAGCGTGAGCGACATGCTACCGCGGTTCATGAGGCTTGTCATGCGGTCATGGCATATCGCGTGCGGAAACATATGGATATTGATATCGCCACTATTGAAAAAGGCGCCGAGTATCTTGGGATGGTGGCATCAATTCCGCCAGATGATCAATTCACTCACTGGAAGAGCGAGTATGAAGGAGACATTTTGGTTTCTCTTGCTTCTCTTGCAGGCGAGAGAATGTTTTTCGATGGCGACAATTCTTCGGGTGTGTCGGGGGATTTGGAATCTGCAACGACCATCGCCGGATTGATGGAGGGGTATTGGGGGATGGGTTCAACAGTTTCCTCATACGCCTCTGGTAGAAGAATGGAGATCGGCGCACCCGGTGGAGCAAAGCCAAATGACGTCAAGCAGGAAATGCGCCGAGCTTTGTCTGATCGCATTGAAGATAACTTGGCATCGTTGTTGCGTAAATCTGAGGAGTTATTGCGGGAAGATAGAGTTCATGTATTAGCCGTCGCACATGCTCTAGAGACCCACAAAACGTTGTCTGGCAATGATGTGCATGCAGTGATTGAGGGACGCAAAGGTGATGTCGTAGATGGAAGTAAGTACCAGTTGCCGGAAAACATCGCAGCCATCGAGGCTTATCACCTGTCAGCACTAGCAGCCCATAAAGCCCACAAAACCCCTGAGGTTGCTCTGCCTGAGCTGAATTAGTTCGGGATTGGGTAGGCTACGGGCATGTCAGCGGGAGGAATTGCAGCGATTATTGCTGCTAGCGCTTTATTAATCATCAGCCTTGCGATTGCTTACGCTGTGGTGCGCCTTGGTCGAGCGATTGATGAGGTGGGCAGGGCGGTCAAAGATATTTCTAACGAAACAACCCCGCTACTCAATGAGGTGACAACTACTGTCGAACTGGTGAATGGACCGCTGCAGAGCATCAATAAGGTCACCAAGACCATGGAAGAGTTCAGCACAAAAATTACTGAGAACACCTCATCATTCCTAGACAAGAATCAAATGGCCATGAAGGCGGCTGGAGCGGTTTTAACCGCATCACAATTACGCAAGAAAAAGAAGAGTAAATCTGCAAAGAAAAGCAAAAGCACTCGCTTTGTCGATGATGAGGAGTTTTAGGACAAAGTGAATTCAGCGGAGATTCGATCCCGTTGGCTTAAATACTTTGAAGCCGACAACTCATTTGGTTTGAAGCATACGGTCGTGCCATCGGCATCACTTATTGCAGATGATCCAAATCTCCTTTTAGTAAATGCGGGCATGGTTCCATTCAAACCCTTTTTCTTGGGGGAGATGACCCCGCCCTATACACGGGCCACCTCGGTACAAAAATGTGTTCGCACCCTTGATATTGATGAGGTTGGCAAAACCACTCGCCATGCCTCTTTCTTTCAAATGTGCGGCAATTTCTCATTTGGGGATTACTTCAAAGAGGGAGCGATTTCACTAGCTTGGGAGCTACTGACTAAGCCGGTCAGTGATGGCGGTTATGGGTTCCCAGAGGAAAAGCTTTGGGTAACTGTTTATCTTGATGATGATGAAGCCTCGGATATCTGGCACAAAAAAGTTGGCGTACCTAAAGATCGAATTCAACGCCGTGGAATGGCAGACAACTTCTGGTCAATGGGAGTTCCAGGCCCTTGCGGTCCATGCTCTGAAATTTACTTTGACAGAGGAGCGCAATATGGAAAAGAGGGCGGCCCCATCGCAGATGAGGATCGCTATTTAGAGATTTGGAACCTGGTCTTCATGCAAAACATACGTGGAGATGGTCCAGGTAAAGAGGGTTATCCCATTTTGGGTGAGCTACCGGCCAAGAATATTGATACTGGACTTGGCCTAGAGCGCACAGCTGCTTTGTTACAAGGCGTAGAAAATATTTACGAGATTGACACCACGCGCCATATTTTGAATAAGGCCAGTGAAA
>JBEAXZ010000024.1:0-10833 GCA_041159565.1 Actinomycetota bacterium
AACCAGAGCCACCATAAAAGTCGATGCAGCAGAAGCGTGGGCGGCACCATTTGCTAGAACAACTGACCCTGCGGTGCGCGCCGAAACCAAGGCTGCAATCTCCCAATTAAATATGGGCCGGGTGCGTTTAAGAATGGCTAACCGGGCCAACGATGGCTTTTTCTCAGTATTTTTCCTAAGAAAGTTTTCAAAGTTACTTACCTGGCTAGCGGTAAGAGTTAAAGCAACTCCAAATCAGGTCACCCTAATTTCTTTTGCTATTGGTCTTTACTCTGCCTACAGTTTTGCACAGGGAAGTTTTTGGTGGATTTTTCTCGGAGCGGTACTTTTACAGTTAAGTATCATCGTTGATTGCGTTGATGGCGAGTTAGCGCGTTACACCAGAAAGTTTTCCAAGCTCGGTGCTTGGCTGGATGCCGTAACGGATCGAGTTAAGGAGTACATGGTCTTCCTCGGGCTAGCAATTGGGGCAGATAAGAACGGTCGAGAACTTTGGATTCCAGCAATTGTCATGATGCTAATTCAAACCTTTAGACACCTCTCTGATTACAACTTCGCTCGAGTTATACGGATCCGCGCGGAGGATAAGTTCACAGCTCCTGTGGAGTACACAGCGGATTTTGATGGCATTATTCCAACCGAACGGGAGCCTAAAGGGCGGCTGCGTTATTGGTTGGGCAAAATTATTCAATTTCCAATTGGAGAACGATGGTTGGCGATTAGCGCCAGTGCGGTGATTGGTGGTGCTGCATTTACCTTCACAATAATGCCGATTCTGGCATTCATCTCAGCTGTTGTGGTTTATCGCGGGCGAATTAGAAGAACCTTAGCCAACCTACCTAAGGAATCGATCAAGAGTTCTTTCATCGTTGATCAATCAGATCTGTTCGGGATGAAGCGTAGTATCTTCAAAAGGTTTGATTGGATTGAGCCATCACTGTTTCGTGCAATTGAAGGTGGATTCCTACTTTGGATTTTTGCCAGCGTAGATCAAATCAACATTGCCAGCTACATGATTATTTTTGCTATCGTCTTTAATCATTACGACAATCTTTATCGGGCACTTCAAGGTGAAAAGAAGCCAAAATGGCTCTCCGCCCTCGGTCTATTTGTCGGCGGCAGAATCTTGTTGTTAGGTGTGGCGGCGCTTCAAGGTTGGGATTTAGATTATTTGGCCTGGTATTTCTCTAGTTTGTTCCTTGTGGTCTCTTCGGTGCAATGGGTTTTGAGCCATCGAGCCAATAAGATTGTGAAATGACATCTAGGCCATCAAAGCCAACGATTGCGCAGATTCGAGAGATCTCTCAGCCGGCATCTGTAACTGGTCGCTCCAACGCTGAGCACTGGGTTGCAGATCTTTATCTGCGAAAGATCTCGCCGTATCTGACGAGACTGCTTTTGAAGACACCAATCACTGCAAATGGTGTCACTTACTTGATGATTATTACGGGTATCTCTATTAGTGCAGCTCTTCTAGTACCAGGATATATAGGGATTGTTATGGCCCTATTTTTATCCCAACTTCAAATGCTTTGGGATTGCTGCGACGGCGAGATTGCACGCTGGCGCGAGACTCAATCACCTAAAGGGGTATTTCTAGATCGACTGGGGCATTACTTAACTGAATCTCTAATACCAGTGGCCCTTGGACTGCGTTTAGCTGGCTGGCCAAATAACCAAATAGATGATTGGCAACTGCCATTTATTGGTGCGTTAATCGGCATCATGATTCTTTGGAATAAGGCATTTAATGACATTGTGCATGTATCGCGCGCCTTCGCAGGATTGGCCAAGTTGGCAGATGCAAAATCCGTTGGAGAGCCCACTAAGAGTTGGATGCGGATTGCCAAAGCACCTTTTCGGATTTTTGCAGTGCAACGCCTCTTCCACTCCGTAGAGATGTCCATCATCATCATGATATTTAATGGCAGCGAAACCCTGCTCCGTTGGGGCTTTTATCTAGCTTTATTTGTAACAGCAGGACATCTTTTCTCAATTCTGGGATCAAAAAAGCTAGAGAGAAGCTAACCGATGCTATTTATCTGTCGTGAAATGATTGCAGGTTTTAGACATCTATTTCCACGGGGAAGATTTAGATTTGTCTTAATCTTTTTGTCATTAATTGCTGCAACCATCTCAGTTTCAGAGTTGTTGGTTATGAAGTTTTTCGCAACCCTCGTGCTTAATGAAGGAGATCTTGACTCCTCGGCCCTACTGCTGGCGGTAATTGGATTTTTTATATTTTTCATAGTCACCAGGGTGAGCCAGTTCTATCAAAGGAACTATCGCGTAGAAGCATTTGCTCGATCATTTCGAGCTGCCAAGAAAGATCGAACTGTAAAAGAGGAAAACCGAGAGTGGGCGATGGCCTTTGAGCTAACCAATATCTTGAGTCTGGGAACTCAATTGCTAGCTATTCTTCTGTTCTTTCTCTTCTTAAATCCTTGGTTTGCCGTGGTAAATGCAATTGTTTTGCTGTTAGTGCTGCAGGTTGTCGGACATCTATTCCGCAAGCAGATTACGATTCAGACGGAGTTAGCCGCTTTACGCGGCAGAAAAAAGGTAAAGCCATATAAGCGTTATGGTGCGAGGATTAAAGCCGCCGAAACAGGAGCATTAAGCTCTGGAACCGGTACATTATTCCTATTGGGTTTACTTTTGTTCTTAAGTATCGATGGTCAAATAACTCCAGCCAACACTCTAGTTATTTTTCTTGGTGCCAGATTACAGAACTCAGTTATGGCAAATGCCTCGAGATCTTTGATGCGATACGCCAAATCAAATTCCAGAACTGCTGACGATGATGACATCGAGTGAAATAACTTTAACTATTGGCTATTCAACACTGGCACAACGCGCTAAGAACATAAGGTTTCCGAAAGAGAAGAGCGACAGAGAATTTATAGTAATTGTTCAGTCTGAAAATGAAGCAGAGCTTTCACTTGAAATCGATGAGGAACAATTAATTAGATTGAAAAGTCGCGGGGTAGCAAAAAGTAGAAACGCTGCTCTGAGAAGCGCTTCTGGCAAGTACCTACTCTTTGGCGATGATGATGTCACTTTTAGTGAAGCAGGAATTGATGAGGTTCTCGCATACTTCGAAGACCACCCTGAATGCTCGGTAATAATGGCCCAAGCTGTAGATGAATCTGGAGCTCTAAGGAAAAACTATCCAACAAAACTTCACAAGTTAACGAGATTCAACTCTGCTAAAGCGGCAACCTACGAGATGATGGTTCGGGTCGATGCGATTCGCGCAAAAGGAATCAAATTTGATGAGAATTTTGGTGCCGGGGTAGAAAACTACTTAGGCGATGAGTACATATTTATTACCGATGCCCTAAAGAAAGGTTTAAAAGGGGTGTTTTTACCCATTACGGTTGCGATCCATCCCAAAGACAGCTCGGGAAGCGGATGGGGTAGCCGACGCGACCTAACCGCTCGGGCAGCGGTTTTCACCAGGGTTTTCGGTTCAGCAGCTCCATTCGCAAGGGCGCTGTTTTTACTTAAATCTCGAAACGGCAGGGTTGGATTCACTAAGGCGATTCGTTTCATAATGGGACGATGAAGATTTTTGCCCATCGGGGCTATAGTCAAAAGTATCCAGAGTCGACACGTCTGGCATATGAAAAAGCCATTGAGGCTGGTACAGACGGCTTCGAGTGTGATGTCAGATTAACTAAAGACAAAAAGGTCGTCTGTTTTCATGACCGAAATTTGCGCAGGATCGCCAACCTTAAGAAAACCGTTTTCCGAAGTACTTTCGCAGAGCTACAAGAAAGAGCATCTGCAATATCTTTGAATGAATTATTAGGGCTAGCAATAAAAAACGGAATTGATCTCTTGATTGAAACAAAGCATCCTGTGTTTTCAAGTGGTGCTATCGAGAAAGAAGTAATAAGAATTCTAGATAGTAAAGCAGAGGGAATTAGAGAGGCAAAGATTGAAGTCAGGCTGATGTCTTTTTCCTATTTCGCGGTACGCAGAATGAAGAAAAGCTCATATCCAACAATGAAGGTAATCAAGTACTTACTCGGATTTCTAATCCGGCCCACAAAAGATATCGCGATCGATATTGAGCTACTTAAAAAACACCCAGGAGTGATTCAACGCAACTCTTCCCACCGCACCTATGTATGGACCGTGAACTCCAAAGCGGATTTAGAATGGCTGAAGGAAAAGGCGATTTTTGCGGTAATCACCGATAGACCAAAGAGAGCGGCCCGCATCTTGCTATCCTCGCACAATGGATGAGCGCTTAACCCTCTCGGTTGATTGCGGGGGATTGTTTTTAAAGAGCTGCGTCCTAGATGAATCCGGCACTATGCACTCAAAACCAGGCCGGATAGAAACCCCTTACCCACTCTCTCCAGAACGGTTTGTGAACACCATCGCTGAAATTGCATCAGCGTTGCCGAAGGCTTACCGCGCCACAATTGGAATGCCAGGAATGATTCGAAATGGTGTTGTAGTCGCCACCCCGCATTACATAACTACCCGTGGCCCGCGCACCAGAATCGATCCAGAGTTACAAGATCAGTGGAGCGATTTTGATGTACAGAAAGCGGTCTCCGATAAATTGGGCACTCCCGCCTTGGTTTTAAATGATGCAGAGGTGCATGGTGCGGGAATCATTACTGGATCGGGTTATGAAGTTGTTATTACATTGGGAACAGGATTGGGTTTTGCGATTTTTTATGGCGGAAAGCTAACTCCGCACTTTGAGTTCTCTCACGCAACGGTGCGCAGAGGAACTACCTATGACACCTGGATTGGTGAACCAGAGCGCAAGAGATTAGGAAATGTTTTTTGGTCCCGTCGCATCCGACAGTTGGTTGAAGAGTTGCGTCCAGTTTTTAAATGGGATCGCTTGTACATCGGTGGCGGAAATGCACGATGTATCAGGCCGATAGATCTAGAGCGCATGGGAGATGATGTTGTGATCGTGCCAAACTCTGCTGGGGTAGCGGGCGGCGTGCGGGCTTGGAACTTAGAACATTACTATCGCGCTTAAGCGCGTAGTGCTTTAGCGAACTCTAAGAAGTCGCCAACAATGATGTCGATCTCTCTTTGACTATGTGCCAAGGAGATCAACCACTGCTCATCTAATCCTGGCGGGGTCATTACATTTCTATTTAAGGACCAGAAGAAGGAAAGTTCGGCGATATCAAAATCCGTTGCTTTGTAATCACGGTAATTACGGACTGGTTCGGCCGACCAGGTAATGCAGCCTTTTACACCAAAACCAACGGTGTGGGCTGGAATCTCATACTCGTTAATGATTTCTGAGATCTTGGTCAGTGCTTGACGATTCAAATCCTCACTACGTTGGAGAGCCTCTGGGGTGCAGAGACGATCTACAGCACGAATACCAGCCATCGCCAAGTAATGTCCATTGAAGGTACCAAGATGTGAATGTTTACCATTTACAACAACCTCCATGTACTCACGCTTGCCACCAAATGCAGCAACTGGAATTCCGCCACCTATTGATTTAGCAAGTGCAATTAGATCTGGCTTAACACCAAGTCTTTGTGCAGCACCTTGTGGTCCGGCGGTTAATCCGGTTTTTACCTCATCAAACACCAATAGCACGCCGTACTGATCGCAAAGTTCACGAACTCTTTCTAGATAACCCATGTCAGGTAAAACAATTCCGATATTTTCTAATACCGGCTCCATAAATAAACAAGCAATCTTGTCAGCATGGGCTTGGAAAACCTTTTCGATTGCATCGGCATCGTTATATGGAACTACCCAAACATCACCCGGGACAGTTGCATTTAGCGGAACAGTGTTTGGAGAGTTTGGATTTCCTGCTTTTTCTAAATCTGGTTTTGCCGAGACCATCAACGGGTCATATGAACCGTGGTAGCCACCTTCGATTTTTACCACACCTAATTTTCCAGTCGCTGCGCGTGCAGTGCGTAGCGCATACATGGTTGCTTCGGTGCCTGAGTTGGCAAAGCGCACCATATCCAAACCAAAACGACGGCAAATAATCTCTGCGCCATCACGGGTAATTGGCGATGGGGTAGCAAACAAAGTTCCAACATCTAAAGTGGCATGCGCTTCTTTAACTACCTCTTCATTGAGATGGCCCACCAAAAGCGCGCCAAACCCCATAGATAAATCAAGCATTTCGCGACCATCGACATCCTTAAGCCAGGCACCTTTAGCGGCCACGATTGAGATGGGATATGGATCCCAGTGCTGGAAGCTGGAGGCAACTCCGAGTGGGGTGACCTGAGAAGCGCGCTGGTTTTCAATGCCAGATTGTGGTGCTAATTTGTTGAATTTAGCCCGCTCAATCTCTAATAACTCTTGGATGCGCGCAGGAGAAACTGGTTTAACACGGCTGGGTGTTGACCTATAGGTCTGCGAATGATTGGTTTTATTAAACATGGGAGTTTCGGGACTTCCCAAATACGGATCAGAAGATCCGATTTGTTGGTACCACACTCCTGTTCGAAATATCGATTAATTGCTTGGGGTGAGGTTACTCCTGGGTAGCAAAGGCCGTCAAGAGATAAGGGGTTTGTGCGTGTTTACCGCATAAAAAGATTGCGTAAACGCCGGGTTGTGAAATACAGGCCACTCACAATCATTACACAGAAATAACCCAAATGCATCAAGGTTCCGGCATCCCAATAACCAAACCAAAGATCACGCACCAATTCGATTCCATGCCAAGATGGAAATAGTTGGATTAGAAACTCTAACCAATCTGGATAAACAGAGATTGGATATAAAGAGCCAGAGAATAAAAACATTGGCAACAAAACAATATTAATCATTCCCATTTGTTGGTAAGTTTTAAAATATGAAGTAATCGCCATTCCAAATGAGGCAAACCCAAACGCGATAAATACTGCTGCTGGGATCGCCAAAATTGCGGAGATTCCTGGAACCAATCCCAGCGGTGCAGTTATCGCTAAGAAAGCAATAGCGTAAGAAAGCCCACGCAATAACGCCCAAGTAATTTCACCGAGTGCCACATCTAGTGGCCCGAGTGGAGTAGCCAACATTCCTTTATATAACTTGCTCTCATTTAACTTGAAAAATACATTCCAGGTGGAGTCATATATAGCGCCATTCATAGCGCTAGTAGCAAGTAAGCCAGGAGCAATGAAAACTGCGTAATCCACGGTGCCGCGACCACTATCAACATTGCCGATTAACTCACCCATGCCATAGCCAAAAGCCAAGAGATATAAAACCGGCTCTATAAATCCAGTAGCGATAGGTACCCAGGTTGAGGAGCGCAACGCGATAAAGGCTCGCTCTAAAATGGCCCTAGCCCGGCCAGCATAAAGCTGGTGACCCCAACGATTTGCTCTCTCCTCTGCAATCTCTACCGCGCTTTTCACTTGGCCAACCTTTCAGCAAACTTTCGGTTAGCTAATTTAAAACCGATTACCATCATGATAATTAAATAACTGAAGTGAACTAACAACATAACGCCAGAGATTGAGTAACCATAAGAAAAGTAACGACCCAATTCAGTTGCATGCCAAAGAGGTGAGATCCAACCGATGGGCTGTAGGAAAATTGGCATGGTGTTCAACGGGAAAAATGTGCCGGAGAACAAAAACATCGGCATGATTATCATGCGGTTCAAAACCGTCATGAAGTAGTCCTCATTTTTCACGCTGGCGGTGACCCCCATAATGACTGCGGCAAAGGCGCCAGCTGCAAAAATCGTCACAGGAATTACATCCCAAGACTGCCCAATAGTTACAACACCAAAGGCAATTAGCAGTGCCCAATAACAAACAACTGTGAAGACCACCCGAGCGATTGCGCCGATAAAAACACCTAAAACAATCTGTCCGGGATTAATAGGTGTGGAGTTGATGGCATAGAAAAGTTTGCGCCACTTAAAACCCTCCATTACCGGAAACATCGCTTCATCTAGTGCACCGGTTAAAGCAGCGCTGGCCAAAAGAGCGGGCGCGATAAAGGTTATGTACTCAACTCCACCGGTCCCAGAGGTTCCGGAGTTTTCATTAACCAATACGCCAATTCCAATGCCGATTGCCACCAAATAGAAAAGCGGATTGCCAATTGCAACAATGGCAATAATGCCCTTCCACTTCATCATTTGGGCAATTCGGGCTTCAGCTACATAAGTAGCGCCACGTGCCCGAATCTTGGCGACATCAATCCCTGAATTCATTCGATTAGCGATCTTCCAGTTAAGCGTAGGAATACATCTTCAAGTGAGCTACGGCGAACCAAAGATGTTGTGGGATGCAACTTCTTTGCAGTGATGGCTTCAAGCAATGACTCGCCATCTTCAACATACATCAGGATGCGATCCGGTAACTCTTCAATCCTGGAGCACATTTCACGCAAGATAGGTGCTACCTCTTTATTGCGGTCAGAGCCAAAGCGAACCTCAAGCACCTCTTTTGTGGAGTACTGCTTTATTAGCTCTAGTGGTGAACCTTCAGCCATGATGCGACCTTTATCCATAACAACTAACCGATCACAGAGCTGCTCCGCCTCATCCATAAAGTGAGTGGTAATCACCAGAGTTACACCGGTTTCCTTTAAGCGGAACAAGCGATCCCACAAAATATGTCGAGCCTGCGGATCTAAACCTGTAGTTGGTTCATCCAACATCAAAATATCAGGTTCACTTACTAATGCACGGGCGATAGTCAGACGACGCTTCATTCCACCGCTGAGGGCCTCTACCTTTGCATCACGCTTGTCCTGCAGCTGTGCGAAATCCAATAACTCTTCAATTTTGTTGCGAATAAATTTCTTGCTCAATCCAAAATAACGACCATAAATAAAAAGGTTTTCGGAGACGGTTAACTCACCATCAAGATTGTCTTGTTGAGGAACAACACCAAGGTGGGCACGAATTTGTGGACCATGTTCTTCAGGATCACGACCGAGAATGGAGATAGTTCCAGAGCTACGTTGTGAGGTTGCCGCGATGATCCGCATCGTCGTGGATTTACCGGCTCCATTGGGACCCAACAGACCAAAGGACTCACCCTTGGCTACATCAAAATCAATGGCATCTACTGCGGTGAAATCCCCGTACTTTTTGGTCAATCCACGCGCGCTAATCAGCGATTCAGGCATTGATTTATCTTATCGCCTCGGACAGGTCTATAGTTCCACTACGTGCGGTTACTTCATCAGCCAAATCACGATCTCACCTACGACGATGTTTTTATGATTCCGTCGCGCTCCAACATTACGAGCCGAATGGATGTTGATTTATCAACTACCGATAACACCGGAGCCACAATCCCATTGGTCGTAGCAAATATGACCGCAATCTCAGGACGTCGCATGGCAGAAACCGTTGCTAGACGTGGTGGACTTACCGTTATTCCGCAGGATATTCCGCTGCCGGTTGTTACCGAAGTTATCTCCTGGATGAAATCACGCCATGTTCTTTTTGATACTCCAATTACTTTAGAGCCGCACCAAACCGTTGCTGATGCGGCATCACTAATTCATAAGCGTGCACACGGCGCCATTGTGGTTGTCGAAAACAACAAACCACTAGGAATTGTTATGGAAGAGGATTGGGAAGGCGTTGATCGCTTTACCCAAGTACATCGCATAATGTCTAAGGATTTGATGGTAATTCCAAATACTGTAAATGCCCGAGAAGCATTTGATTTACTCAACGAGAAAAATCGTCGTCTTGCTCCGGTAGTCGATGCTTCTGGAAATCTAGTTGGCATCATTACCAAGACCGGTGCTCTTCGTGCCACTTTGTATCAACCTGCACTAGATGCAAATAACAAGTTAAGAATCGCTGCAGCTGTGGGAGTAAACGGTGATGTTAAGGCCAAAGCACAGGGATTGATTGATGCCGGGGTAGATGTATTAGTTATTGATACCGCTCATGGGCATCAAGAGAAGATGATTGAAGTCCTCAAATTAATTCGCTCTCTAGATCCCAAAATTCCAATTGTGGCGGGAAATGTTGTAACCGCAGAAGGTGTAAGAGATTTAGTTGCAGCTGGCGCAGACATCATCAAGGTTGGAGTTGGACCTGGAGCAATGTGCACTACCCGGATGCAAACCGGTGTGGGACGTCCGCAATTCTCCGCGGTTTTAGAGTGCGCAGCAGAGGCAAAGAAATTAGGCAAACATATTTGGGCTGATGGCGGAGTGCGCCATCCACGTGATGTTGCTTTGGCCTTAGCAGCCGGAGCATCTGCAGTAATGATCGGCTCTTGGTTTGCAGGGACTTATGAATCACCTAGTGATTTACGGGTTGATTCCAATGGCCGGCTATACAAGGAATCTTTCGGCATGGCATCAGCGCGCGCAGTTGCGGCCCGCACCTCAAGTGATGATGCATTTGATCGAGCGCGCAAAGCGATTTATGAAGAAGGTATCTCTACCTCACGCATGTATCTAGATCCCATCCGCCCTGGCGTTGAGGATTTAATCGATGAAATCATCGCTGGAGTTAGGTCTTCATGTACTTATGCTGGTGCAAAATCACTTACAGAGTTTGCAGATAAAGCTGTAGTCGGAATTCAATCTGCAGCTGGTTATGCAGAGGGGCGTCCGCTGCATCAATCCTGGGGTAAGTAATTAAGCGCTCTTTGCATATTTAGAGGCAAAGATTAAAAGGTAAGCCAAGGCTGCAATTAGCAGTAAGGTCCAACGCAGTTCAATTACATCGGCGATAAAGCCAATTAATGGTGGGCCAATTACAAAGCCAAAATAGGAAACGCCAGAGACTTTTGCAACAGCTTCAGATGGCGCGATGATTCCAACGTATTTTGTAGAGGCCAAAGTTCCAGCCGCACTAAACATCAAAGGAATAACAACAGAGAGGCCGAG
>JBEAXZ010000025.1:0-10203 GCA_041159565.1 Actinomycetota bacterium
ATAGACCTGCACCGCCGTACAAATCAAATATATGATCGCCTGATTTCAACTCTGCATAATTTTTGACTACATCAGTCAAAATCTGCGGAGCGCTGATATGGCTTTGCCAGAAGGTAATTGGATTTAATGAAAACTCAAAACCTGATGAGTTCTCCTTAATAAGCGATAGATTTTCTCTGCCTTCTACAACTATATCTCTATCGCCCGCCGAAGAGATAACCACATCAACCTTCTTCCCAGCTGGAAGGCGCCGATTATTGATCTCATTGATATCTATATTCGAATGCGCAATGTTGCAATTATCGATTTCAACTAATTCATTGCTGCGAGCTGCATGTAGCGCTAATTTACGGTTCTCCGATACTGTGAACTCCATTCGACTGCGCCAATTAGTAGTTGGATCAACCTTCTCAACCTTAATCTCAATATTCAATTTGGCTAAGCGAGAAAACTGCTCGCGAATAATCTCCGCTTTTAGAGTTCTTTGATGATCTAGTTCAATATGTTGGAAGTCGCATCCGCCGCAACCAGCAGGATGTGCAAACTTACAATTGGGTTTAATACGATGAGGGGATGCCTCTATAACCCTTACACAATTGCCGCGCGCAAAGTTTTTGCTCTTGTCGGTTATTTCAACAATAACTTTTTCACCAGGAATTGTATGTCTGACAAAGATTACCTGGCCGTTATATCGAGCCACACAATGACCACCATGAGCTATTGAGTTAACTTCGACCTCAACTTGGTCGCCAACTTCCACAGCTTCTCCCTCGCAATTAACCACGACAAATGGCGCAGATTTCCAGGTATCTAGCCTAAAGGTGTAGATTCTCCTTTTGTGCATATCGTCATCATGGGATGCGGACGAGTCGGCTCTACCTTGGCTAAAGATTTTCAAGCACTTGGACACTCAGTTGCGGTAATCGATCAAGATCGCGAAGCTTTCCGAAGACTGGGCGCCGATTTCAATGGACTCACCGTCGCTGGCGTAGGTTTTGATAGAGATACATTGCTAGAAGCTGGAATTGAAAGAGCTGATGCATTTGCCGCAGTTTCAAATGGTGATAACTCAAATATTCTTGCTGCTCGCGTAGCACGGGAAAACTACGGCGTCGCCGAGATTTATCAACGTCTTGGAATTCCTACAGTAGCTACCGTTTTATGGACCACTGATCAGATTATGCGACGTATTTTGCCGCAGGGTTCTAGATCAGAGTGGCAGGATGCATCAGGAAAGGTGCAACTTGCCGAAATGCCATTACATAGAGAGTGGTTTGGCAAGCCAGCCTCACTAATCGAGCAACACACTTCTTGTCGCGTGGCCTTCATTACCAGATTGGGCGAAGGCATAATTCCAAATGAACATACTGTTTTGCAGGAGGGTGATGTCATCCATGTAATGGTCGAGGACTCAAACCTTGCAGCCACTGAAAAGTCCTTAAGCCAAGCCCCTGGTGGTGAGTAATGAGAATCGCTATCGCCGGAGCAGGCAACGCGGGACGCGCTATCGCCCGAGAACTTATTTCTAATGGCCATCAAGTTTTGCTAATTGATAAAAATCCTAAATCTCTCAAGATGGAAAGTGTTCCCTCTGCTGAATGGTTATTGGCTGATGCCTGCGAGATTAGCTCTCTTGATAAGGCGAAACTTGATACCTGTCAGGTTATGGTGGCTGCAACTGGCGATGACAAGGTAAACCTTGTGGCATCGCTATTAGCAAAGACTGAATATGGTGTCCCCAGAGTTGTTGCCAGAGTAAATCATCCGAAAAATGAATGGATGTTTGATTCTTCATGGGGTGTAGATGTAGCTGTATCAACGCCTCGAATAATCGCTGCCCTGGTTGAAGAGGCGGTCTCTGTGGGTGATGTAGTTCGACTCTTCTCATTGAAGGCCGGAGAGGCAAACCTCGTTGAACTCACTCTGCCGGATGACTCATCATGTCTTGGAAAGAGTGTGGAGGAGATCAAACTCCCAGATGATGCTTCTTTAGCAGCCATAATCCGAGATGGTCATGTAATCGCGCCATCTGCCCATGATGTTTTTTCTGCCGGGGATGAATTGATTTTTGTCGCCTCTGCAGCAGCTGAGGAACAATTAAAAGGATGTTTCGTACTTAAGGGTTAACCCTTAGATCTTCCTGCAATTTGGGTCCACTCTTAATAACCAGCCAAGTTGCCCAAGCGGTCACGATAATAATGGGTATCCCATGATTAAACGAGCGGTGCCTAGTGCATTTACATTCTCGGCAAGATAGAGGGGGTATTGCACTAACAATCGGATGGAAAACATTCCTACCCAAAGCCAGGTCGCTTTGATGTAAACCTTTGTGCGGGCCGGATCTTTGCGCCAGCGAAAGTTCTCTTCTAGTAACGGTCCAACAATCAAACCAATAACAGGCCATCTCACCAATATGGAGATTAGGTAAGCAACCCCGTAGATTGCATTGGTCCATAATCCAGGAAGATAAAAATCCTCTGCATTTCCAGAACGATTAGCCAGCCAAGCACATACTGCTACGCCGATAACGCCTGATATGGCATGCTGAATGGTTTCACGCTTTACCAGGCGAATCAAAGTCAATATCAGAGACAGAGCAAGAGCAGCATATGAAGATTGCGTTACCTCTTTAGTGAAATTAAAGGCTACTAAGAAAACCAAAGCTGGTAGGCCAGAATCGATTAAACCTTTTTTGCCACCGAGAGCGTTAACAATCTTGGCTTTGTCAGCCTCATGATCATGGGATTCGGTCATGATTTCCCCGTTGATCCAAAACCACCACTACCTCGATTAGAACCTGGAAGCTCAGCAACTTCAACAAACTCCACTCTCTCTACTCTTTGAAAAACTAATTGTGCGATGCGATCTCCACGTTTGATTACAAAACTCTCATTTTTGTCATGGTTTATCAAAATCATCTGCAACTCACCACGGTAACCAGCATCTATGGTTCCTGGCGCATTAACAATTCCAACACCGTATTTGATAGCTAACCCTGATCTGGGGTGGGCGAAAGCGGCGTAACCCTCGGGTAACGCGATTGCAATTCCAGTCGGAATTAAGCTCCTCTCCCCTGGCTTAATCTCACAATCAATACGTGAATAGACATCAGCTCCAGCATCACCCGGTTTTGCATACGAGGGAATGGGTAGATCTGGATCTAGTTTTGTAATTAACACCTTCATGGATTTATCTCAAACTCATTATCAATCGATAAATCTGTTCTTCCGGTGAGAATCTCTCTAAACCCTTCCGGGGCGTTATTAATGAAATGCTCCATTGGTACGACAATAAAAATGGCTGCAGCTTCGACCGCTACCGCTCCTTCATTAGAGCCCAAACGACCTTCAGCTTTACAGTAGATTTTTCTACCTTCTTGTCCAACTATTTCAGCGTTTATGAAAAGAGTTGTTCCAACAGGTACGGGAGCCACAAACAGGGTTTCAAGTTTTCCGGTAACAGCTGGTTGTCTAACTAACCACATCAACTTTCCCAGCGCTTCATCAAAGGCGCAGGAAAGCAATCCACCATGTGCTAAACCAGGAGCACCCTGATGCAGTTCAGTAACGGTGAACTTTGCATTTATTGTCATGCCTTCACCCGAGTAAGCGATGAGATGTAAGCCTGCGGGATGGGAAGCTCCGCATCCGTAGCAATCCTGATTGTGGGAACCAAGTAATGAACCAGGCGCAGGGGCTTGGGGATGTCTTTCGGGAACTTTTGCGCCAGCAGAAGGATTGATACTCAGGCCACGGGACATAGGGGCAAGGTTACCCTGTTGGTGCCGCGCAATTGACTACCGCCCAGGATTTAGCCAAGTACTCTCTTGCCGTGAAAGAGACTCTTAAATGGCCAATTTGGATTTGGTTCCTAATTCTCTCTCTCGATATTTCAATTGCACTTGCGGTGTGGGCCGCACTGGGAGAGATTGCGGTATGGATTGCGCTAATACTTACACTCGCTCTTACAGGATTCTTTTATCAGTTTACAAAGCTCAGAATTGAATTTGTTGATGAGAAGCTCAAGGTTGGTAGAGCTCAGATTGAGAAACAATATCTCGCTGACGTTGAGCCATTGAATGAGGAACAGATGCGATTTTTGCGCGGACCGGGGATAAATCCAGCCGCATTCCTAGCGCTACGTTTTTGGGTTAAAGGTGGCATCAAAATAACCCTGAATGATCAGAGGGATCCAACCCCTTATTGGTTGGTAAGCACCAAGAATCCAGAGAAATTAAAGAAAGCGATTGAGGATTAAATACAATCTTTGCAAATAGCTTTGGCGCCTTCGCCTTTAGCTAACTGAGTTATGTGGTGCACCAAGAAACACCGAGAACAGGTAAATTCATTCTCTTGTTTTGGAACAACGCGAACCGCTAACTCTTCTCCAGAGAGATCCGCGCCTGGAAGCTCGACGTTCTCTGCTTCCTCTTCATCGAGATCAACCTGTCCTGATTGCGCCTCTGCTCTTCGAGCTTTTAGCTCTTCAAGGGACTCTTCATGTAACTCTTCATCGGTTTTTCGGGGCGTGTCGTAATCCGTTGCCATTGATCTCTCACCACCATTCCTTAGTTCGACCAGCTGTCATAGGTATGACCGCTAGATGTGCACGGGCGGATAATGCCCAAAACCCACGCTCGTGTCCTGGCCAACACTCGGCGTGTCGCGATTATTCCCGCATGAAACCCAAAACTTTCTGGAAAAACTCAGTTATTAGCTTGGTTCGCCTTTTGAACGTGATTTTGATTGAGCTATGCGCCACTTTGCAATCTCTCCATGATTACCAGATAACAAGATCTCAGGTACAGAATGCCCCCGCCAGAGAGCTGGCTTTGTGTAATTGGGATACTCAACACTTCCGAGCTCATTATGTGACTCTTCTGCAAGTGATTCGGGGTTACCAATAACTCCGGGAATTAATCGGGTTACCGCTTCGATAATCACCATCGCGGCAACCTCTCCTCCGTTTAATACATAATCCCCAATTGAAATCTCATGAACTCTTACTTTTCTAACAGTACGGTAATAATCAGCAACCCGTGCATCGATTCCCTCATAACGACCACACGCGAAAAGCAACTGTTCAGATTGCGAAAACTCCTCAGCAACTCGTTGGTTAAATTGTCTTCCAGCAGGTGTAAGAATCACTAAATCTATTACCTGATCAGATTGGGCAATCAACTCATCGATGGCCTCGCCCCAAGGTTCTGGCTTCATAACCATTCCCGCGCCACCACCGTAAGGCGTGTCATCTACTGTGTGATGGTTGTCGTAGGTGTAATCCCGCAGATTTACCGTTTTAAAATCGATAATCTTCTGTTCTCTTGCCTTCCCAATCAGGGATAGCTCTAAAGGCGCAAAATACTCTGGAAAGATTGAGATGGCGGTAATCTTCATAGCAGACCCGCAAAATTAATGATGGTTAACCGCTTTGCTTCAATATCTACATCTGGAACATAAGCTTTAACGAAAGGCACCAATACTTCTTTGCCTTCATGTTCGACAACTAGAGTGTCCTGCGCTGGTAGCTGAAGAACATCAACCACCTTGCCCCACTCTCTTCCAGATTCATCAATCACTTTGCAATCGAGTATTTGAGAGATATGGAAATCATCTTCGGAAACATTTGACTCTTTTGGATCAACATCTGCCATCAACAAAACATTACGCAGTTTTTCTACCGCAGTTCGATCAGCAACACCTTCAAAAGCTAATAACCACGTTCCGCTATGAACCTTCACATCTCTAATTACTAATGGTCCCTTTTCCTTTGGATCGGTCTGCAACTTTGCACCGACAAAAAAACGGGACTCGGGATTATCAGTTCGGATTTCAATCGTAGCTTCGCCGCGCACTCCATGTGCGCGGCCGATGCGTCCTACTACTAGTAACAAAAGAAAAAAGCGCTATTAACGCGCTTCATCCGCCTCTATTAAATCAACCCGGACACTACGGCCGGCCAATGCTGAGACAACAGTGCGCAACGCTTTAGCGGTGCGACCATTTCTACCAATCACCTTGCCGATATCCTCAGGATGAACCCGCACCTCAAGAGTTGTGCCACGTCTTCCCTCTTTTTCAGAGATGACTACCTCTTCAGGATTATCAACGATTCCCTTTACGAGATGCTCTAAAGCTTCGTCGATCATCACAGTTGATTACTCTGCAGGTGTCTCTGCTGGTGCTTCAGCCTCTGCTGCTGGTGCAGCTTCAACTGGAGTCTCAGCAACAATTTCTTCGGAGGCAACAGCTTCAGCTGGTGCCGACTCTGCAACCGCGCTCTCCTCTGCTGGTGCTGACTTAGCAGCTAACTTTTCAGCAGCGCGCTTCTTCATGGTAGTTGCGCCATCTTTTGGCTCATTCATCGCTGCTTTTACAGCTGCTTCATAAGCGGCACGCTTATCAGCACGAGCTGGAAGGGTCCTTAATGTTCCCTCTGCTCCTGCAATACCTTTGAACTTCTGCCAATCACCGGTTACCTTCAAAATCGCCTCTACAGCTTCGGTTGGCTGTGCACCGCTTTTCAACCAGTGTTGTGCGCGCTCTGAGTTAACTTGAATCAAAGATGGTTCAGAGGCTGGTGAGTAACGGCCAATTTCTTCAATCTTTAAACCATTGCGTGCTTTACGGGAATCAGCGACAACAATGCGGTAGTGCGGGGTACGAATCTTTCCAAGACGTACCAATCTAATCTTTACGGCCACGAAGGCTTTCTCCTTGCATAATCGTTCGAATGATGAAATCGAACCCGAGTGGGATGCCAGGTGAATTTCCATCAATTCTGGTTAATGGTTGCCGGTCAAGAGGTAGAGGGCTCTTGAACAGGAGGCCAATATTGCCATGCCGCCACCCATATGCCCAATCCGGCCTCAACGCCCCTCTTGAGCTGCTCGCTTTGCTGGATTTCCCGAACGAGATTTCTTCTTGGGGTTTTGGGGTTTTCCGCCACCAACTCCTGCAGGAACTCCAGCCGGCAAGGCCATGCCTTGCGGCAAAGCCATCCCCTTTGGCATGCCACCACCAGAGCGCATCTGTTTCATCATCTTTTGAGCGGCAGCAAAACGATCCACTAATGAGTTAACTTCAGTGACAGTTCTGCCACTGCCCTTAGCGATTCGAACGCGTCTTGAACCATTTAGTAACTTTGGATTTTGTCGCTCTTGGGGAGTCATAGATTGCACAATCGCTTGGGTACGCACCAACTCTTTGTCATCAAGAGAGTCAATTTGTTTTTTCATGGCTGCGTTGTTGGCCCCAGGCAACATTCCCAACAACTTCGTCATTGAGCCCATTTTCTTCATGGCCTGTAATTGTTCAAGGAAATCTTCTAGAGTGAAATCCTCTCCTGATACAAACTTCTCCTCCAGCCTTTTCGCACTTTCACCATCAATAGCCTTTTTCGCTTGCTCGGCCAGAGTTTGGATATCGCCCATGCCCAAAATTCTCGAAGCCATGCGATCGGGATAGAAATAATCAAAATCAGAGAGCTTCTCTCCATTAGATACGAAGAGGATTGGTTTTCCAGATATCTCCGTAATAGATAACGCAGCACCGCCCTTGGCATCTCCATCTAACTTGGTAAGAACAACCGCATCAAAACCAACCCCAGATTCAAAGGCCTGAGCAGTACGCACCGCATCTTGACCGATCATTGCATCTACAACAAACAAGGTTTCATCTGGATTTACCGCAGCTTTAATGTCACGAGCTTGTTCCATCAACTCTTCATCAATGCCAAGTCGTCCAGCGGTATCAATGATTACTACGTTATGAAGCTTTTCCTTTGCAAAGGTAATCGCATCGCGTGAAACCTTAACCGGATCTCCAACACCATTTCCAGGTTCAGGTGCGAAAACTGGAATTTTTAGAGATTCAGCCAAGACTGAAAGTTGGGTTACAGCGTTTGGTCTCTGTAGATCAGCGGCAACAAGTAAGGGTGTATTTCCATCTTCTTTTAAGAAACTGGCCAACTTGCCGGCAAGGGTGGTCTTTCCCGAACCCTGCAAACCCGCCAGCATGATCACCGTAGGTGGATTCTTTGCAAATCTGATGCGACGAGCTGCTCCACCCAAGATCTCAATTAACTCTGCATTGATGATCGAATAGATCTCTTGGGATTGATTTGTTGACTTTCTTATCTCTGGAAGAGCGGTGAGAGATTTTTCTTTAACCCGCTTTACAAAATTTTCGACCACGGAGAGCGCCACATCGGCCTCTAGCAGAGCGTTTTGTAGCTCCTGAGCGGCATCATCAATATCTGATTCGGTAATACGGCCCTTGTTACGCAAAGCCCCAAATACTTCGGAGAACTTGTTGCTAAGCGTTTCAAACATGGCCGAAAGCCTACTAAAGCGGTGTGCTTAAGAAAAATGGGCGCAGAAACCTGGCTCTGCGCCCATTTTTCAGATAATTAATTGAGATTAAATAGCGGTCTCACCTTTTTCGCCGGTTCGAACTCGAACCACATTTTCAACGGTTGTTGTCCAAACCTTTCCATCTCCAATAGACCCAGTCGAAGCGGTCTTAACAATCACATCAATAAGAGCATTAACCTCTTTATCCTCTGCCAGGATTTCAAGTCGCACCTTTTGAATTAGATCTATTGGATACTCCGCACCGCGGTATACCTCAACATGACCACCTTGACGTCCTACACCTGAAACTTCAGAGACGGTCATGCCCTTTACGCCCGCATTGCGTAGAGCGGTCTTAACTTCATCAAACTTTCCTGGCTTGATAATCGCAGTAATAAGTTTCATGATTAACGACCTCCCTTAAGAATTCCACCAATTTCATAGGCGCTCTCAGCGTGTTCGGTTTGATCCACACCAATTAGCTCCTTTTCACTTTGCACGCGGAACCCAATCGTTTTTTCAATTAAGAACCCAATTATCAAAGTTGCGACAAATGAGTAGGCAAATACAAGTCCCACACCTAGCGCTTGCTTTGCTAGTAAATCGATTCCGCCACCATAGAAGATTCCATCCAATCCGACAGAGTTCACAGCACTGGAACCCAAGAAGCCGATTGCTAAGCTGCCGATAATGCCTCCAACAAGGTGTACGCCGACGACATCTAGCGCATCGTCATAACCGAGTTTGTACTTCAAGCCAACAGCAAGTGCGCAAACCACGCCAGCAATGAACCCGATCACAACCGCGGCCCAGGGTGCAACAAATGCGCAAGCTGGTGTAATCGCAACTAATCCAGCAACCGCTCCTGATGCAGCTCCCAATGTTGTTGGGTGTCCATCACGAATTTTTTCTGTAAGGATCCAGCCCAGCAGCGCACCTGCGGTTGCTACCTGAGTATTGATAAAGGCCAAGCCAGCGATGTTGTTTGCACCAAGTGCAGAACCGGCATTAAAGCCAAACCAACCAAACCAAAGTAAACTAGCGCCCAGTAGTACTAGTGGCAATGAGTGAGGACGCATTGGGCTCTTTTGCCATCCAATACGGCGCCCAAGGACAATGGCCAAGGCGAGTGCTGCAGCACCGGCGTTAATGTGCACAGCTGTTCCGCCGGCAAAGTCCTGAACTCCGCGTGAAGCTAAGAAACCGGCTCCAGTAACTGTTTCTCCCTCTTTGTTACCGAAAGCAAATACCCAGTGTGCGACTGGGAAGTAAACGACTGTAACCCAAATGGCTACAAAGACAATCCATGACATAAATTTTGCTCGATCTGCAATTGCTCCAGAGATTAGCGCTGGGGTAATCACCGCAAACATCAATTGGAAAGCGGCAAATACCAACAGCGGAATTGGATAAACACCGCCGTTATTGGTCAACTCATCTACTACATCGCCTAATCCCGAGAGAGAAAATGAGCCATACCATTGTGAATTTGCTTCATAACCGAAAGCTAATTTAAATCCATAAATAACCCACAAAACGCTAACGACTCCGATGGTAACCATCGACATCATCATCATATTAAGGGCGCTCTTGGCTCTAACCATGCCACCGTAGAAAAATGCCAATCCCGGTGTCATTAAGAGGACAAGAGCAGAGCTAGCCAAAACCCAGGCGGTATCGCCGGCACTAACTACTACTTGATCCATTTCAATCTCCCAATACCAAATTGTCGGTAGTTCTCTCCATTGAGAATGGGAGGAGGGTGCCCCTTACTTGTTACGGATCAGGCCCCACATAGATTTCAATTTGGTGACAGTTGTGCCGGGCTTGTTACAGAAGTGTAAAAAATC
>JBEAXZ010000026.1:0-10123 GCA_041159565.1 Actinomycetota bacterium
CGGTGGAACCTTCTTAGTTTTCAGTGATTACATGCGGGGCGCGGTTCGTCTATCAGCGCTGATGAACCTGCCAGTTACTTATGTCTGGAGCCATGACTCAATTGGGTTGGGCGAGGATGGGCCAACCCATCAACCGGTAGAACACATCGCAGCATTGCGTGCCATTCCTAATTTAGAGGTTATTCGTCCGGCAGATGCCAATGAAGTTGTTTACTGCTGGCAGGAAATTATGAAGCGTAATAAACCTGCGGGAATACTGCTTTCCCGTCAAAACCTTCCCGTGATTGATCGCAACACCCATGCCGCTGCTTCAGAGGCAGCACACGGCGCGTATGCACTAAATCAAGTTACAAATCCAGATGTTATTTTGATCGCTACTGGCTCAGAGGTTTACCTAGCCTTAAAGGCAGCGGATTTGTTGAAGAGTGAAGGAATTCAAGCGCGCGTTGTAAGCGCTCCATGTCTAGAGTGGTTCAACCAACAAGATGCAATGTACAAAGACAAGGTATTACCCAAACAGGTAAAGGCCCGCGTTAGTGTGGAGGCTGGCATTGCGCAGGGTTGGCGGGATTACATCGGTGATTACGGCGTAACTGTTTCGCTCGAGCACTTTGGAGCATCCGCGTCTGCCGGAGTTTTGTTTAAGGAGTTTGGTTTTACTCCCGAGACAATCGCAGTCGCCGCTAAACAAAGCATCTCAAACACCAAGAAGTAAAGGACCAAAATGCATCAGATTCTGCAACAAATCACTGAAGCGGGGACCTCGATCTGGCTAGATGATTTATCTAGAGAGCGGCTGGTTGTCGATGGTAAATCAAGAAATCTAGATGGTTTGATAAAGCAGGAGTCTGTGCTTGGCGTTACAACAAATCCAGCAATCTTTTCCTCGGCTATCGCCAACTCCTCTTTATACGCTACAGATATCGCTAAGTTGGCTAAAAAAGGTTTGGGCGCAGAGGAAATCATCAATGAGTTAACAACCGCGGATGTAGCTCAAGCATGTGATTTGTTTTTACCTATCTACGAACGCACCAATGGCGTTGATGGAAGAGTAAGTATTGAGGTAGACCCTAGATTAGCCAGAGATACTGTAGGCACCATCAAACAAGCTAAAGAGCTTTGGGAAAAAGTGTCGCGCAACAATGTTTTGATCAAGGTGCCCGCCACCATTGAGGGTATCCCTGCTATTCGCGCCCTGATCTCTGAAGGAATCAGCGTTAATGTAACAATTATTTTCTCTGTGTCTCGCTATATGGAGGTTTTGGAGGCTTTCATCGCAGGTCTCGAAGATCGCATGGCGAGCAACCTTCCGGTTTCAGGCATCCATTCGGTGGCTTCGTTTTTCGTTAGTCGAGTAGATACCGATATTGATCCCAAGTTGAAAACACATCAAGATCCAGCCGCTCAAAATCTGTTGGGCAAAGCAGCTGTTGCTAATGCACGCTTGGCATATCAACACTTTGAAAGTGTGCTCCATTCACCAAGATGGCAGAAGCTCGCGGCAGCCGGGGCACAAATCCAACGTCCACTTTGGGCTTCTACCGGGGTAAAAGACCCGGCGTATGACCCCACTCTTTATGTTTTGGAGTTAATCGCTCCATTAACGGTAAATACCATGCCAGAGCCAACACTTATTGCGGTTAGGGATAATGGAAGTTTTAAAGGCAACACCATCACCAACAGCTATCAAGATGCTGCGGATGTCATAAAGAAGGTTTCCTCTTTTGCTATCGATATCCAGGATGTAGCTAACCGTCTAGAGGTTGAGGGAATTGATAAATTCATCAAACCTTGGCTGGATCTCATTGCGACTGTAGAAACGGTTGCGGCAAAATGATTCAAATCAAGGGCTTCTCTGTCGGGCATGAGCATTATCAAGCTCTAAACCTGATCACGGAGAGATTGGCAAGAAAGGATTCCAGTATTTGGGGCTCAGCCGCTCAGGCCGAGGCCTCCATCAGGTTGAACTGGATAGATCTGCCCGAAAGTTCAAGGGATTTACTCCCCTTGTTAGATGCGTTATCCGCGTGGTCCCGCGAACTCAAACATGAAAATTTCGTTTTGTGCGGCATGGGTGGATCCTCGCTGGCGCCAGAGGTTATCGCAGCTGCTTATCAAAAAAAGTTAACGATCCTAGACTCCACAGACCCAGAACATGTCAATGAGGTTTTGAATCAGGATTTGAGTAACACCTGTTTCATAATCGGATCAAAATCCGGCTCCACAATTGAAACCGCCTCCCAGAAGCTGGCGGCTGAACAGCAGTTGATAAAGCTGGGGTTGAATCCGGTTGATCATCTAGTTGTTGTCACAGATCCCAGTTCTCCTTTGGACAAGCAGGCTAGAGAGAGTGGTTACCGCGTCATTAATGCAGATCCTAATGTTGGCGGAAGATTTAGTGCGCTGAGCGCATTTGGCCTAACGCCTGCAGCTCTGATTGGTGTAGATGTTTCGGTCTTAATTGATGATGCTTACGCTGCTTCTTTAGAGTTCGCTAAACCAGATTCCAATGTAGTTAAGGTTGCTGCGGCTCTTGCCACCAAAGAGTTTGCCTACTTCGGCATTTCTAATAACTCTAAATCTTTGCCCGGACTGGGAGATTGGATTGAGCAGTTAATTGCTGAATCCACTGGCAAGGATGAGAAAGGTGTTCTGCCAGTAGTAATTAACGCCTTTGCTAATCCGCTTTTCCCAGTAATTGGTTTTGATGGCATAGGCGAGCATGATGTGAGCGGATCGCTTGGCGAACAGTTCATATTTTGGGAGTGGGTAACCGCATTGACCAGTTACCTATTGCAGGTAGATCCTTTTAATCAGCCCAATGTCACCGAGGCAAAGGAGAAAACCTCTGCCCTGCTTGCAAGATGGTCTGGTTCAGGAATGGAGACAACTGATCCTGTTTTTGCTACGGAAAATGTTGAGGTTTTCGCTGTGGAACAGCATGGTTCATTAACAAAATACTTGGCAGAGTCGATTTCAAATGCCGCAGGTTATCTAGCGATTATGGCTTATTTGCACCGGGGCGTTGATGATGAAATTTCAGAGTTGCGAGATTTGATTGAGCAAGCCGCCAAGAAGCCAACTACCTTTGGTTGGGGCCCAAGATTTCTGCACTCCACCGGACAGTTTCACAAAGGTGGACCAAGGTTGGGGTCATTTATACAAATCACCGGCCACACAAATTTAACTTGGCCAGTTTCCGGTCAAAGCTATGGTTTTGAAACTTTGATTATGGCTCAAGCGCTTGGTGACAACGAAGCCTTAATCTCTAGAAATTTTCCAACTATCAGATTCCATCTTAAAAACCGTAAGTCAGGAATCAAAGATTTATTGCAAGCTGCGCGCAGCCTTTAATCTTCATCCTCGCCACGCAATTTTTTCAGAGCGGCTTCCAAAATCTTTTTTGATTCAGCCTCTGTGCGACGCTCTTTAACGTAAGCCAAGTGGGTTTTATATGGTTCATTTTTTATCGGTGAGGGTGGATTGTTTTTGTCGCGACCAGCAGGAAAACCACAACGTGGGCAATCCCATTCATCTGGAACCACAACAGTTCCATCCTCTGCAAATGATGGTTTTGTTTCATGGCCATTCAAGCACCAGTATGAAACTCGGAAACGAGCGATAGCCTCGCCGCGTTCAGCCTCGCCCATTGGGCCAGCACCGACACGGGAACCACGGATTGCGCTTCCACCAGCCATTTTTTCTCCTTAAGGTCTAACTACTTGATAATCTTATTTGGGAATTAAATTTTATTTTAGAACTAAACCAAGTGCTATTACCGTGGCAAACCAAACTCCGCCCACGACAATAGTGATACGGTCCAAATTCTTCTCAACTACTGAGGATCCCCCATAGGTCGAGGACATTCCGCCACCAAAGAGATCTGACAACCCGCTGCCCTTACCTTTGTGGAGCAAAACTAGAAGAATCATCAAGATGCTGGAGATCACCAGCAGAATTGACAGTGCTAAAGACACGACACGCTCCTTGTTGCTACCTAATAAATATCGGACATGGGAGTTGTTTCCCGAAGAGGGCCAATACTACCCAATCCCCTCAGCAATCACCGCATTGCCGGAACCGGCCCGCTCAGCCTCTAGAGGACGCGATGGAATTTACAGATGCGGGCAAACTCCTCAGGGTCGAGGCTAGCTCCGCCAACTAACGCCCCATCGACATCTGGCTGCTTCATTATCTCCACAATATTTGCAGATTTAACAGAGCCTCCATAAAGGATACGAGCATTCCCGGCAATCTCCTCGCTACCAATCTTTGCCAATTCAGTTCTAATGGCGCCACAAACCTCTTGAGCATCTTCCGGGGTTGCGGTCTTTCCAGTTCCGATAGCCCATACCGGTTCATACGCAAAGACAATTTTCTTTAACTCTGGCTTATGAAAACCCTTAAGACCTTCCCGAACTTGATTTAAAACATGCTGAACATGAGTACCAGATTCACGAATTGATAACTCTTCTCCGATGCAAAATATCGGAACCATCTCATTTTCTAATACCGCTCTAATCTTCTTGTTGATTAGTTCATCACCTTCATTGTGAATTGCGCGGCGCTCCGAGTGGCCAACAACCACATAACTGCAATCCAATTTCTTCAACATGCTGCCAGAAATATCTCCAGTGTAAGCACCTGATTTCTCTGGTGAAACATCTTGAGCTCCGTATGAGAGTTTCAAACGATCTCCGTCTACCAGTGTTTGAACTGAGCGGATGTCGGTAAATGGCGGCAGGACCACAACATCAACCGCGTCAAAATCACGATCCTCAAGAGAGTAAGCCAGCTTTTGTGTAACGGCGATCGCCTCCAGATGATTCAAGTTCATCTTCCAGTTACCTGCGATGAGCGGCTTGCGTGACATCTTCTCTCCTTATGTTGTGATGCGGATTAAAGCAGTGCGGTTAGCCCGGGAAGTTCTTTGCCCTCTAGATACTCTAGGGAAGCTCCACCACCGGTTGAAATGTATCCAAACTCATCATCCTTAAAGCCCAGGGCGCGCACCGCTGCAGCAGAATCTCCACCGCCAACAACAGAAAGTCCATTTACTTGGGTTAAAGCCTGCGCGACAGCTTTAGTGCCAGCCGCAAAGTTTGAGAATTCGAAAACGCCCATGGGGCCATTCCAAAATACGGTCTTGCAACCTTTAATCGCTGCAGCAAACGCCTCTGCGCTCTTGGGCCCAATATCCAAACCCATTTGATCAGCTGGAATTTCATCTGCTGAAACAATCTTTGGAGATTCATTTGCAAAAGCAGGGGCGACCACAATGTCGCTCGGCAAAAGAACCTCAACACCTAATTGCTTTGCTCTTTCGAGCAGCTCTTTTACTAATGGAATTGAATCAGTTTCAACTAAAGAGGTGCCGATCTCTTTACCTTGTGCGGCAAGGAATGTGAAAACCATCCCGCCACCGATAGCGAGCATATTTACCTTGTCCAGCAGATTGCTGATAACCCCAATTTTGTCGGAAACTTTTGCGCCACCCAGGACTACTCCGTAAGGCCGATCGGGCGATTGGGTGAGTTTCTTAAGAACCTCTACCTCTGCTGCGATTAAATTTCCCGCAGCATGAGGTAAATTTTTGGCGGCCTCATAAACTGATGCATGCTTGCGATGCACCGCCCCAAAACCATCACCTACATATACTTCAGCAAAGGCAGTTAACCTGCTGGCAAACGCCGCTCGCTCTGACTCATCTTTGCTGGTTTCTGCAGATTCATATCTGACATTTTCTAATAAAACCACTCCACCGGGTCTCAAAGCACTCACAGCATTTGCTGCGCTCTCTCCTACGACATCTGTTGCAAATACAACTGGCCTTCCCAATAACTCCTCAAGCCGTTTAGCAACTGGAGCTAGGGACAGTTCAGGCTTTCTCTCGCCTTTAGGTCTACCCAGATGGGCCACGATTACTAGAGCTGCACCTGCAGAGAGCAACGCATTAATTGTGGGCAAAGAGGCTCTAATTCGACCATCGTCGGTAATTACTCGATTGCCTGATCCATCTTCCTTCAACGGCACATTTAAATCACAACGAAGCAGAACGGTCTTGTTGCTAACTTCGAGCGCAGCCAAACCCTTAATATCCGAGGTCATTGGAGAGAACCTAAAAAGCTTTAAAGGCTCTTGCCGATGAACTTCATGAGATCAACTAGACGGTTTGAATAACCCCACTCATTGTCATACCAACCGGCAACCTTGGCTTGATTACCAATTACCTTTGTGATGCCGCCGTCAAAGATGCAGGAGTGTGAATCGGTGACGATGTCGGTGGAAACAATTGGATCCTCTGTGTAATACAGGATTCCCTTTAGTGGACCCTCTGCAGCTTTCTTCATCGCGGCATTGATCTCAGCAGCTGTAGTCTCCTTAGCTAGCTCAACTGTTAAGTCGGTAATTGATCCGGTTGGGGTAGGTACGCGCAGCGCATATCCATCCAACTTGCCCTTCAACTCAGGAAGAACCAATCCGATTGCCTTCGCTGCTCCGGTTGAGGTTGGGATGATGTTCGTTGCAGCAGCTCGCGCGCGACGTAGATCTTTGTGTGGGAAATCCAAAATTACCTGATCATTTGTATAAGCGTGAACGGTGGTCATGAAGCCACGCACAATGCCAAAGTTTTCATGCAATACCTTTGCCATCGGTGCCAAGCAGTTTGTTGTGCATGAAGCGTTAGAAATGATGTTGTGTTTTGCTGGGTCATATGCAGAATCATTAACGCCCAATACCAATGTGACATCTTCATCAGTTGCAGGAGCAGAGATAACTACCTTCTTGGCTCCACCCACCATGTGCTTTGCAGCATCAGATGCCTTTGTGAACCGACCAGTTGATTCAATTACGATGTCAGCGCCTACTGATCCCCACTGCAACGCGGCTGGATCCTTTTCAGCAAATACCTTGAACTTCTTGCCACCTACTGTAATTGAGCTGTCATCATGGGTAACCGGGTGATTTAGTCGACCGAGAATGGAGTCGTACTTAAGAAGATGAGCCAAAGTGGCGATATCGGTTAGGTCATTAACAGCAACAATTTCGATATCTGCATTTGACGCTAAAGCGGCACGAAAGAAGTTGCGTCCGATACGTCCAAAACCATTGATTCCTACTTTAACCACAGTAATCACGCTCCATGAGATGCACAGTAAAAGGCATCAATCGAAATTTATTGTTTGCCACGACCTTGTGGACTCGAGGGAAATACTATCAGTCGAGTTAATTGAGCAGATCAGGCGAGAGCCCAGCCTCGGTATCTGGAATCCCCAGCTCCGCTGCACGCTTATCAGCCATCGCCAGCAATCTACGGATCCTGCCAGCAATAGCATCTTTGGTCATGGGTGGAGTTGAAAGAGAACCTAACTCCTCCAGACTGGCCTGCCCATGGGTAATCCGAAGTTGGCCCGCTTCACGTAGATGATCAGGAATCTCCTCGCCCAAAATCTCCATCGCACGTTGTACACGCGCAGATGCAGCAACAGCTGCTCTTGCAGAACGGCGTAAGTTGGCATCATCAAAATTTGCCAAGCGATTAGCGGTGGCCCGCACCTCGCGGCGCATTCTTCTTTCCTCCCAGGCCATTACACTCTCATGTGCTCCAAGTCTGGTTAGTAGAACACCGATTGCATCACCATCGCGAATTACAACTCGATCAACCCCGCGAACTTCTCGCGCCTTTGCAGTGATATTCAAACGTCGAGCCGCTCCAACTAAAGCAAGTGCCGCTTCTGGTCCAGGACAGGTAATCTCAAGAGCAGATGATCTGCCTGGTTCGGTGAGTGAACCATGCGCTAAAAATGCACCACGCCAGGCTGCTTCTGCATCACAGATTCCAGCTGAAACAACCTGTGGCGGCAATCCACGGACGGGACGGCCATGAGAATCAACTAAGCCAGTTTGTCTCGCTAATGCATCACCATCTTTTATAACACGTACTAGATATCGACTTCCCTTTCGTAATCCGCCAGCGCTAATTACCGCTAAATCAGATTCATGACCGTAAATATCGGCAATATCTTTTCTAATTCTTCTCGCCGCCTGAGCGGTGTCCAACTCGATTTCAACCATGATTTTGCCAGCAGAAATATGCAGGCCGCCTGCAAACCTGAGAATTGCGGATACCTCTGCCTTACGACAACAAGGCTTTGATATTGAGAGTCGACTTAACTCATCTTTTACTGAGGCGGTCATTGCCATGAGCGTTATCTAAGCATCTCCGAAGCAAAAATGTGGCTGAAAGCGGAAAATAATTTCGCAGAATCATGATGCTTGCTGCCCGGATTTAATGCGAGATCGGCCACAATAACCCGGCCACCCATATCCGCAACTAAATCTTCTAATTCATCTAACGCCCCATTTTGCTCAGCAATCGATTCATCTATCAAAGCGAAATCGCATCTAAGTCCTGGGGCAAATCTTCTCAAAACACGTAGATGCTCAGCTGGTGAGTTGCCAGCGAACTCATCCCCCGAGTGAAAGTTTGATGCATCAAGATTTAAAATCAATACTTTCTTTGCCTTTGATTCCATCAGAGCGGTTAATTGCTGCTTGACTAGAACGTGTGGCAAAACACTGGAAAACCATGATCCGGGGCCGATGGTTATGAATTCCGCTTGAGCAATTGCATGTAACCCCTCTGGGGTTGCAGTGGGATTATCAGGAATCAGTCTCAGCTCCTCCAATGCTCCTTTACTTACAGCGACCTCAGTTTGTCCACGAACAACATGTTGTCCTTCCCAATTTCTGAATACACCTTCGATATCAAGAGGCTCCAACGCCATTGGTAAAACTCGACCAACAACCTTTAGAAGTTCGCCAACTCGATCCAATCCTTGTATCGGATCTCCATCTCTATCCCACAAAGCCGTGAGCAAAAGATTTCCTAATGCATGTCCATCTAAAGAACCATCGGATGTGAATCGATACTGCATTATCTCCGCCCAATTACGACCCCATTCATCATCGCCGCAAAGTGCGGCCAATGCCATCCGTAAATCGCCAGGAGGTAAGGATTTGAACTCTTCCCGCAATCTGCCACTGGAACCACCATTGTCAGCAACTGTGACTATCGCCGTGATATCTGAGGTTAACTTTCTTAGCGCGGATAAAGTCGCCGCCAAACCATGTCCACCGCCAAGCGCGACAACTTTGGTTTGGGAGAAAGTTTCTGTCATCAACGCTCGCGACCCAAGTCTCTGTGTATGGCATGGGCAGACACCGAGTGTTCACTGTCAACCAAAGATCCATTGATTCTTTTGGCCAACTCTTCGGCTACTGCAACGCTGCGATGTTTTCCACCAGTGCAACCAATAGCCAAAGTTATGTATCTCTTGCCCTCGCGTAAGTAGCCCTGACTAATGCTTTGAAACAAAGCTACGTATCGATCCAAAAACTCACCTACTGTGTCAGCGCCCAGCACCGCATTACTTACTTCAGAATCCAGCCCATTTTTCGGACGCAACTCCGGGTCCCAGTGTGGATTCGGGATGAAGCGACAGTCCATAACCAGGTCGGCATCAACCGGCAATCCATACTTATATCCAAAGGAGAGTACATTAACCTTCAAGGAGGCGCCAGCCTCAGTTGAAAACAACTCAGAAATCTTCTTTTCAAGTTGATGAACATTTAGCTGAGAGCTATCTACCATCAAATCTGCTCCGGAGCGCAGATCACGCAACTTCTCTCTTTCTCTCTCGATGCCATCAACGATTCGATCATTTCCCTGTAGAGGATGTGGTCTACGAGATGATTCAAAGCGTTGAACTAAAACCTCATCGGATGCATCTACAAAGATTATTTTGCGGGCAATTCCACGTTCTGCCAAATCGGCCAGAGAGCGGTTTAAATCATCAAACAGCTGTCTGCCTCTTACATCGATAACCACCGCTATTTTGTCAGCGGTTCTCTCAGTAGTGTCAAAAACTGAACTTAGTAATGATGGTGGCAAATTATCTATTACATACCAGCCATGATCCTCCATTGAGTGAGCAACCGTAGAACGACCGGCTCCGCTCATGCCAGTGATAATTACCATCTCACGGTTCATGGCTACATCTTCTACTACCTGTCAAGTATCTCTCCCGTCGCGGTGTCAACATGGGTTTGTGATTCCACG
>JBEAXZ010000027.1:0-9882 GCA_041159565.1 Actinomycetota bacterium
GAGTTGTTTTGCACTCCGAAAAAGGAAGTGCCCTGGCCAGAGTTACCGCCGATAAATCTCTGGTCTTAGTTCGCGGCGACAAAACCGCATTTGGAATCCATGGTCGCTCGGCAGAACAGCGGATCGCACTTGATCTTTTGCTGGACAATGAAATTGGCATCGTCTCCCTGGGCGGCCGGGCCGGAACTGGAAAATCTGCGCTCGCACTTTGCGCAGGTTTGGAGGCGGTCCTCGAACGCAGGTTGCATAAGAAGATTGTGGTCTTCCGTCCCCTATATCCAGTCGGTGGTCAGGAGCTGGGTTATCTTCCAGGCAGCGAGGGCGAAAAGATGTCGCCTTGGGCTCAGGCGGTTTTTGACACCCTTGGCGCTCTTGTCTCTGCCCAGGTTATTGAAGAGGTAATGGATCGGGGATTGATTGAGGTTCTTCCGTTAACCCATATCCGAGGTCGCTCGTTGCATGACTCCTTTGTGATCGTTGATGAAGCGCAATCCTTGGAGCGCGGGGTGCTGCTAACTGTGCTCTCCAGAATTGGCCAAGGCTCCCGAGTGGTGTTAACCCATGACATCGCCCAGCGGGACAACCTGCGGGTGGGTCGTCATGATGGAGTGGTCGCGGTCGTTGAGTCGTTGAAGGGCCATCCGCTTTTTGCCCACGTCACCTTGACCAGATCAGAGCGCTCCCAGATTGCCGCTTTAGTAACGGAGCTATTGGAGGATCCAGTTCAACTCTTTGCTTAGTGGCAAAACCTCGATTTTTAGGGG
Source organism: Actinomycetota bacterium (assembly GCA_041159565.1). Lineage (GTDB taxonomy): Bacteria > Actinomycetota > Actinomycetes > Nanopelagicales > Nanopelagicaceae > MAG-120802. Next base: position 765 of record JBEAXZ010000027.1, read on the forward strand.
TTTTATTACAAAAGGTATAAATTGGACTTTATAGGGGCTGAACTGGGGTTTTGTTATCCACATTTCCTGTGAGATTTTCTTTTTTTCCGCCACTCGCAGGGTTTAATTTGCGACTCACCCCGGGCTTTGTCACCCTAAAGCCCAATTCCCCCAAAACTTAAACTCGACTTTTGGCTGCCCTGGGTGGCTGAGACAGATGGAGGCGATCGCTTCATGCTTAGACAACGTCTTGTTGTTGCCTGCGTTGCTTTCGCGACCCTGTTTATCTCCTCTGTCGAAGTGGCTTATGCCCAACCAACCCTCCCAGTTGAGGTCGAGATCGCACCGACCCCGGTAGCTGATCTTCGCGCCGCTATCCCTGGTGAGACCGAGCCCACCTGGCCAACCCTGCTTGAGATAAATGAACGCTCCACAGTTATGGCCTGGGATATGTTGATGGTTTCAGTCATGATGAAAAAGGTTGAGCAGGCCAGAACCGGCAAGGGTGCACGCAAAGTCGGGGCAGAGATCGCCAAGGAGAAATATGGCTGGGGTAGGTACCAGTTCTCCTGCCTAGATACTTTGTGGACTAAAGAGAGCAATTGGAATTACCGGGCCCGTAATAAGACAAGCGGTGCCCATGGTATCCCGCAGGCTCTGCCCGCAACCAAGATGGAGATCATCGGAACCGATTGGCGCACCAACCCCGTAACCCAAATTACCTGGGGTTTGCATTACATTGATGTACGTTATGAAACACCTTGCAAGGCGCTAGCAAAATTCAAGCGCTCCCGTTATTACTAAACCTCTGGTTTTACCCCGATAGTTAATGGCTTGCCGTTGTCGGCAAAGAAATCATTTCCTTTGTCATCAACCACGATAAAGGCTGGGAAGTTCTCGACCTCGATCTTCCAGATCGCCTCCATGCCCAGCTCTTCGTAATCCAACACCTCAACCTTTTTAATGCAATCCTGCGCCAATCTCGCAGCTGGTCCACCGATTGATCCCAAATAAAAACCGCCATGTTTCTGACAGGCCTGAGTAACCTGTTTGGAACGGTTGCCTTTTGCCAACATCACCATGGAACCACCAAGTGATTGGAAGTAATCAACATAGGAATCCATGCGACCGGCGGTGGTTGGACCAAAAGAGCCTGAAGCATAACCGGTTGGGGTCTTTGCTGGACCGGCGTAGTAAACCGGATACTTTTTGAAGTACTCCGGCATTGGTTTTCCACTATCCACTAGCTCTTTGATTTTGGCATGTGCTAAATCCCGCGCTACTACCAAAGTTCCGGTGAGAGATACTCGAGTCTTTACAGGATGCTTTGAGAGTTCGGCGAGGATCTCTGCCATTGGTTGGTTGAGATCAATCCTCACTACATTGTCATCAAGATGAGAATCAGTTGTCTCTGGCAAGAAATGTGCCGGCTCGGTCTCCAATTTCTCAATAAAGACGCCCTCTTTTGTGATCTTGGCCTTTGCCTGACGATCGGCAGAGCAAGAAACCGCGATAGAAATTGGCAAGGAAGCTCCATGACGCGGTAGGCGAATTACCCGAACATCGTGACAGAAATACTTGCCGCCAAATTGCGCGCCGATTCCAAGCTTTTGAGTTAGAGCAAAGACCTCTTTTTCTAGCGCCAAATCCCGGAAGGCACGTCCAGTCTTAGCATTTCCTTGCGTTGGAAGTGAGTCCAGATATTTGGTGGAGGCCAACTTTGCGGTCTTAGCGGTGAACTCAGCAGAGGTTCCGCCAATAACAATCGCTAGGTGATACGGGGGACAAGCGGCGGTTCCTAATGAACGCAACTTGTCTTCAAGCCAGGCAATAAAAGCGGTTGGATTAAGAACCGCTTTAGTTTCCTGATACAAAAATGATTTGTTGGCGCTACCGCCACCTTTTGCGATGAACAGAAAGTTGTACTCATCGGCATGCTCGTAATCCGAGTAAATCTCAATCTGGGCCGGCAGATTATTGCCAGTATTTTTCTCCTCCCAGGTAGTTACCGCTGCGAGTTGGGAGTAGCGCAGATTTAATTGAGTGTAGGCATCATAAATGCCGCGGGAGATAGTGACCTCGTCTCTTTCAGAGGTTAAAACCTGTTGCCCTTTTTTGCCCATAACCAATGCGGTGCCGGTGTCCTGACACATCGGTAAAACTCCACCGGCTGAGATGTTGGCATTTTTCAATAAATCCAAGGCAACAAAGCGATCATTAGGTGAGCTCTCAGAATCGGAGAGAATATTTGCCAACTGTTGGAGGTGAGCAGAGCGCAGGTAATGGTTGATGTCATGAATCGCTACCTGAGTCAGGTTTCTTATCGCCTCCGGTGAAACCTTTAGAAAACTCTTGCCATCAGCTTCAAAAGTGGAGACACCTTCTTTGCTGACTAGTCGATATTCAGTGGTGTCCTCGCCAATTGGGAGCAGATCTTCATAAATGAACTCTGGCATTTTTACTGATTCTCTGTTTCAGATTTAGCCGCTTCTAACTTTGCCCGGGCACCATCCAGCCACTCTTGGCAGATAGCAGCAAGCTCTTCGCCACGCTCCCAAAGTTGCAATGACTCTTCTAGGCCCGCACCGCCGGCTTCAAGAGCAGCAACAACTTTGGCCAACTCATCACGGGCCGCTTCATAGCTGAGATTTTCTTTATTGCTGGAGGCCATATTCGTAATCTACTCGCTTTTCTTTTCTGAACCTGGGCCAGAAGCTGTCGCAACCGCCACACCTTTTGCCAATCGAATCCGAATCTCTTCACCTTTGGTCAATGCCGCCGGGTCGGTAACAATCCCACCACCCAACTTTTGAACCACCGCATAGCCTCGATCCAAAGTGGCCTGCGGGGAAAGCGTGCGCACCCGTGCTGCGATATGGGAAACCTCGTCATAAGCCCTGACCAATCGAGAGTGCATGCTCATCTGTGATCGGGCTTTCAAACCTTTGACTATCTCTTCGCGGGTTGTCACCATAACAATTGGATCCTTCATCACGGGCCGCTGAATTAAATTAACAATCTTGGTCATCTCCAGCACCACCAAATCATTTATCTTTCGATCTGCGCGATCCCGCAGGTTTTTGATTTTAGTTTGCTCTTCTTGGAAATCTGGCACAACTCTCTTGGCCGCATCGGTTGGGGTAGAGGCGCGCAGATCTGCAACTAGATCCAAAAGCGGGGTGTCCTGTTCATGGCCAATGGCGCTAACAATTGGCTTTGTGCAAGAGGCGGCTAATCTGACTAGTCCTTCATCGGAGAATGGCAACAGATCTTCAAAAGAGCCGCCACCTCTTGTAATGATGATGACATCAATCTCCGGATCGGCATCTAACTCGCGCAAGGCATTTGATACTTGAATTACCGCTTCAGCGCCTTGGACCGCTACCTCTCTTGTTTCAAATCGAACCGACGGCCAACGACGACGAGCATTTTCCTTAACATCTTTTTCTGCAGCGCTGGCGCGACCACAAATTAAGCCAATCTTGTTGGGAAGAAATGGGAGTGGTTTTTTTCTTTCATCGGCAAACAAACCCTCTGCGGCGAGAACTTTCTTTAGCGCTTCAAGGCGAGCAAGTAATTCACCAACTCCCACCTGTCTTATCTCTTTGGCATTGAGCGAGAGTTTTCCAGTTGGGGTATAAAAATTTACTTTGGAGTGAATAACTACACGGGCATTTTCCGAAAGTGGTGAGATAGCTTTGAAAACACCACGTGGGCAGGTGACCTCTAAATACATATCGACGCTGGGATCACGTAGCCGCATATAAACCATGCCAGAACCAGCTCGATCATTTAACTGCGCGATCTCACCTTCAACCCAGATCTGCCCCAAGCGATTTATGTACTCGCTGATGGCTCTGAGACAACTCTCACCGGTACCGGCTTATCACTTGAAGTTTCGAGCACGGCGCAATGCTAATAGGATGCGGTTATGGCTAAACGAGTGCTTTTGGCAGCGCCGCGCGGATACTGTGCTGGTGTTGATAGAGCGGTGGTTACCGTTGAGAAAGCGCTAGATCTCTATGGAGCACCGGTCTACGTTCGCAAGCAGATTGTTCACAATATCCATGTGGTCTCCTCATTGGAGAAAAAGGGCGCGATATTTGTAGATGAAACCGATCAGGTTCCAGAGGGTTCAATCGTCATCTTCTCCGCCCATGGCGTATCGCCAAAGGTTCATCAAGAAGCGGCTTCAAGAAATCTAAAGACTATTGATGCAACCTGCCCTTTGGTAACTAAGGTGCACCAAGAGGCTAAGAGATTTGCCGCCGATGACATGCAGATTTTGTTAATCGGCCATGAAGGACATGAAGAGGTTGAGGGCACCGCCGGCGAAGCACCAGATCATGTGAAGCTGATTGATGGACTAGATGGTGCCCGTAATGTTGAAATTGATCCAAACCGTCCAGTGGCTTGGTTATCCCAGACCACATTAAGTGTTGATGAAACATTGGAAACAGTAGGCATTCTCAAACAGCGTTTCCCGCAGTTACAGGATCCACCATCTGATGACATTTGTTACGCCACCCAAAACCGTCAGGTTGCTATCAAACAGATTGCGTCTCAAGCGGATTTAATTTTGGTGGTTGGCTCCCGTAACTCCTCGAACTCGGTTCGTTTGGTAGAGGTGGCTTTGGAGTACGGCGCCAAGTCAGGGCATTTGATTGATTACGCCAGCGAGGTTAAGGATGAATGGTTTGATGGGGTAGAGACCATCGGAGTTTCAAGTGGTGCATCGGTGCCCGAGATATTGGTTAAGGATTTATTGGCCGAGCTAGCTAGTCGTGGATATGAAGATGTAGAGACGATTACCGCATCAGAGGAGCACTTACTTTTTGCTATTCCACCAGAGCTTCGTAAAGATTTACGCGCTGCGGGTAAGTAACCGCTTGTTTTCTTTAAAGTAACTCCACCAGCCATACAAAGCGCCAGATATTAAGAATGGTGCAACGCTAGCTAACCCTGAAACGAGATCTACACCTAATCGGCTGGGGCTCAAAGAGATTCCGCCAACAGTGGGAAGTAAAACAATCGCTGCTAATCCAAAGGCGATTGGTGGATTTACAACCGCCACATAGGTAGTGCCCGGCCTGCCATAAACCAAGCCTCCGTAGTAGCAGCCCCATATTGCAAAGCCGGTAACAAAGCCCACATTTGAGCGGAAAAAGATCTCAATCATCGCGACAAATGCCAGAAAAACAAATTGCAAAATAACGATACCTGGCTTGGTCAAGCCGGCACCTTTAACTGGTCCGCTCATCAGAGTCTCCTTCATCTAAATCATCATCACCATCAAACAAATCCGGCGCCGTTAGCTCCTTGGGTGAGATCTGTCGTAACTCATCATCAACCTCTTCTAGCGCTTTCAATTTGCTGGAAGAAGGTGCGCCAAGTTTTACCATCTTGCGTGCTGGCTTGATTACATTCTCTTCGGCGCTCTTGATTAGATCGTTAAAGGCGCGCTCGGTGGATTTAATGCGATCGCCCAAGGTTTCGATCTTGCTATGGACTTTTCCTATGCGCTTTAACAGCTCGCCAGCCAGATCCTGAATCTCCTGGGCGTTGCGAGCCAACTCGGAGCGACCAAATACATAAGCAACGGTGCGTAGCAGCGCCATCATCGTGGTCGGGGTCGCGATAGTTACATTTTTCTCAAATGCTTTGTGCAGCAACTGGGGCTCGACATCGAGAGCCTCGCTAAGGATTGATTCAAAAGGAGCAAAGAGAACTACATAATCAGGGGAGTTGCCGGTGTCCTGATAACCACGTTTTGCCAAGGCATTTACATGCCCCATCAAATCTTTGGCATGGGCCTGCATCAACCTTGTGCGTTCTGTGGGATCCTTTTCAACTACCGCTTCGAGGAATCGATCAAAAGGAAACTTGGAGTCGATAAAGATCTCGCTGCCACCAGGAACGGCAATCTTGATATCTGGCTTTGAGATATCGGTACCGGTAGTGCGGTAATCCTGTTTGAAGAAATGAACATTCTCAATCAACCCGGCATTTTCCAAAAGGGTTTCTAACTGTGCTTCACCATATTTACCGCGGGTCTGAGAGTTAGAGAGAGCGCCAGCGAGTTTTGTGGTTTCACGTAGCAATGTTTCATTACCCAACTTCATATTTTCGATTTGGGTGCGCATCTCTGATTCAGCGCGGGTGCGCTTGAGCTCCGCCTCTTGGGCTTGCGTGGTTAATTGCGCCATCCCAGTGGTGACCGCACGAAGCTGTTCGTTGAGGGTGGTGAGTCGGTTTTCCTCTTCGCGCATCACATCGATTTGAGAGTTAAGCAGAGCAACCTTGCCCTTTTCGCTGTTTAATCGAATAACTCCAATAACCAGGCCGACCGCTAATCCGATCAATAGCCCGATGATGAGATACAACGCACCGTTCATGCCCTTATCGTGGCAGTAAGCACTGACAATCACGGTTAGGCTCTACCCCTTGTGAGCCTCTCTATTGGAATCGTCGGTCTGCCGAATGTCGGAAAATCGACCCTCTTTAACGCTCTGACCAAGAACAATGTTCTGGCGGCCAACTACCCATTTGCCACCATCGAGCCCAACGTCGGAGTTGTTGGCGTGCCTGATTCCCGCCTAGACATCCTGGCCAAAATCTTTGGCTCGGAAAAAATCATCCCTGCCGCAGTTTCCTTTGTAGATATCGCCGGAATCGTAAAGGGCGCATCGGAAGGCGCCGGTCTAGGAAATAAGTTCCTGGCCAATATCCGGGAGAGCGATGCAATCTGCCAGGTGATCCGAGTTTTTAGTGATGGCGATGTCGTTCATGTTGATGGTCGCGTCGATCCTGCTAGTGATATCGAAACCATTAACACCGAGCTACAACTCGCAGATCTACAAACTATTGAAAAAGCTATTCCCAGAATTGAAAAAGAGGCTAGACAAAACAAAGAGCGCGCAGCCGTTTTGGATGCGGTTAAGGCCGCCGAAAAGGTAATCGCAGATGGCAAGTTGCTTTCTCAATCTGATGTTGATCTCTCTTTAATCAAAGAGCTTGGTTTATTGACAGCGAAACCCTTTCTATATGTTTTCAATGTTGATGCCGCAGAGCTAGCAGATCCAGCACTGCGTAAGAAGTTATCTGATTTAGTGGCGCCAGCAGAGGCAATCCTTCTTGATGCTAAGACAGAGGCAGAGCTTTCCGAGTTAGATGATGCCGAAGCGTTAGAACTTCTCAAATCAATTGGTTTGGAGGAGCCAGGTTTAGCAACTTTGGCGCGGGTTGGTTTTGCAACACTTGGATTGCAAACCTACTTAACCGCCGGACCTAAAGAGGCCCGCGCCTGGACGATTCACAAAGGGGACACCGCTCCAGAGGCTGCTGGAGTAATTCATACCGATTTCCAAAAAGGCTTTATCAAAGCCGAAATTATTTCATTTGATGATCTCGTTGCTGCGGGCTCGATGAATGAAGCCAGAGCAAAAGGAAAGGTCAGAATGGAAGGCAAGGAGTACATAATGCGTGATGGAGATGTAGTGGAGTTCAGATTCAATGTCTAAATTAACCGGGTCTAAGTCACCTCATTTAGAAGGCTTAGCGCTGAAAAGCCGCGAAGAGCTACGTAACATCGCAATCATCGCCCACGTTGACCACGGTAAAACTACTTTGGTTGATGCCATGTTGTGGCAGTCAGGTGCCTTTGCGGCACACAAAGATCAATCAGAGTCACAAGATCGCGTTATGGATTCAATGGATCTAGAGCGTGAAAAGGGAATTACGATTCTTGCCAAGAACACCGCCGTCAAACGCGGCAACACAATTGTCAACATTATCGATACTCCAGGCCACGCTGATTTTGGTGGCGAGGTAGAGCGTGGACTTGAGATGGTTGATGGCGTTGCACTTCTAGTAGATGCATCAGAAGGTCCGTTGCCACAGACCCGTTTCGTTCTCCGTAAAGCTTTACAAAAAAATCTTCCAGTTATCTTGATCATCAACAAAGTTGATCGCCCTGATGCACGAATCGCAGCGGTGGTTGATGAGGCTTACGGATTATTCTTGGATCTAGATGCCAATGAAGATCAAATTGATTTTCCAATCGTATATACCTCAGCAAAAGCCGGTCGCGCATCACTGAACCGTCCAACAGATGGCGGTATGCCAGATGCGGAAAATCTCGATGTGCTCTTTGATGTTATTTTCAAAACAATTCCTGCACCTAAGTATCACGAAGGTGCACCACTTCAAGCCCATGTCACCAACCTGGATTCATCTCCGTATCTTGGACGTTTAGCGTTGTGCCGGGTTCATGAAGGTGTAATCAAAAAAGGTCAGATGGTTTCATGGATCAAGACTGATGGCAGCCAAGAGAAGGTAAAGATCTCAGAACTTATGATGACTGAAGGTCTCGAGCGCGTTCCTGCTACTGAAGCAGGTCCTGGAGACATCATCGCGGTCGCTGGTATCGAAACCATCACACTTGGTGAAACCTTGGCTGATGCGGAAAATCCACACCCGCTGCCACTTATCACCGTTGATGAGCCAAGCATCTCGATGACAATTGGTATCAACACCTCTCCTCTAGCTGGCCGTATTGGAAAGAAGTTAACTGCGCGTCTGGTTAAGAACCGTTTAGATTCAGAGCTAGTCGGTAACGTCTCGCTTCGCATCATGAATACTGATCGTCCTGATACTTGGGAGGTTCAAGGTCGCGGAGAGTTACAACTCGCAGTTCTAGTTGAAATGATGCGCCGAGAAGGTTTTGAGTTAACAGTTGGTAAGCCACAAGTTGTTACCAAAATGATTGATGGCAAACTCCACGAACCGATGGAGCGTCTAACAATTGATGCACCAGAGGATTACTTAGGTGTAATCACCCAGCTCATGGCGTTGCGCAAAGGCCGCATGGAGCAGATGGTTAATCACGGCACCGGATGGATCAGAATGGATTTCAAAGTTCCATCACGAGGTCTCATTGGATTCCGTACTGAGTTCTTAACTGAAACCCGTGGCACCGGTCTATTGCACCATGTCTTTGATGGTTACGAGCCATGGAACGGTGAACTCCGCACTCGAAATACCGGTTCACTAGTCTCAGATCGCGCTGGAACCGCTACTTCATACGCAATCTTCGGATTACAGGAGCGCGGCACGATTTTTGCTGAGGTTGGTGCTGACG
>JBEAXZ010000028.1:0-9864 GCA_041159565.1 Actinomycetota bacterium
AATGGTTGCGGGGTCGAGTCCAAACTCCACCAAGATTTCGGCAACAGCTACTGGGTGGGTGATATAAGGGTCGCCACTTTTTCTTAACTGGCCTTCATGCGCCGCCTTGGCAACATCATATGCGCGCTCAACAACCGAGACATCCTGTGCTTTGTTGGCATCAGAGAGCCTCTTGATAACCGGTGCGATAAGCGCGCTCATGCGCTTACTTTACTTTAGAGTTATTTGCGTTGCTTTTTGGTTCCGGATGTTGCTTCGCTGCTGAGATTAGCTCCACCCCTACGCGCCAACACCCTCTGGTTATGCGCCTTGATAGCAGGCTCTCTCTCGCGCAAGGCGGCCAAAATAGGAGATGCGATGAAAATCGAGGAGTAAGTTCCTGCAATCAAACCAATAAACAGGGATAGCGAAAGGTCCTTCAGAGTTCCGGCGCCAAGCAAGCCCGCACCGACAAACAAGATTGCAGCAACTGGGAGTAGTGCAATCAGAGAGGTATTGAGCGATCTAACGATGGTCTGATTTACCGCAAGATTGGCTGCCTCAGCGTAGGTCGCCTTTCCGGTGCTTGTGATTGCTCGGGTGTTTTCTCTAACCTTGTCGAAGACAACAACGGTGTCATACAGCGAATAACCCAGAATGGTTAAGAATCCAATTACCGTAGATGGAGTTACCTCAAAACCAACTAGAGCATAGATTCCAACGGTGATGAAAACATCATGAATCACCGCAACAATCGCAGCTACCGCCATCTTGGGCTCAAAGGTGAGCGCCAGATAAATCATGATGCAGATCAAGAACGCTATTAGTCCCTGAAAAGCTTTCTTAGAAATTTCTTCACCCCATGATGGACCAACATTCTGGGTGTCAATTGATTCAACAGTTATCCCAAACTCAGCCGCCAAAGCATCCTGTATCGCGTTAGATTGCGCTGTATCGATAACTCCAGTTTGAATTCTAATCTTGTCATTTCCAATGGTTTGAACAATGGTGTTGCCTTGATATCCGGCGCTGGTTACAGTTTCACGAGCTTGTTCCACCGTACCGCTGGTTGTTGTGATGGTGAATGAGGAGCCACCTTTGAACTCGATTCCGAGTTGTAGGCCCTGCACACCTAAAGAAAATAGAGAAAGCACGATGAAAACACCAGAGAGTGCGTACCATTTTTTACGTGCTGCAATAATGTTGATAGATGTTTCGCCGCGATATAGACGGCCGCCAAGTCCAGAAAGTTTCATGTTTACGCTACCGCCTTTTGATTAGCAACTGAGGCCATACCTACGCTACGAGGTGAAACACCCGACCAATTGGAGCCGGATTGGAAGAATTTCAACTTCGCATATAGTGAAACCAGTGGTTTAGTAAAGTAGAAGATGATGATTAAATCGATAATGGTGGTTAATCCCAAGGTAAAGGCGAAGCCTCTAACGCTTCCCACAGATACGATATAAAGAACTACGGCAGAAATAAGCGAGACAAGGTCTGCGACCACAATGGTTCTACGAGCCCGTTGCCAACCGGTTTCAGCCGCTACGCGAAGCGGTTTTCCATCCCGCATTTCATCTCTAATACGTTCAAAATAAACAATAAATGAGTCAGCGGTGATACCAATCGCCACAATTGTTCCGGCAATTCCCGCCAAAGTTAGAGTAAATCCAACCCATTCGCCAAGAAGAAGGAATGAGATTAAAACCATCGCAGCGGCCATAATTAGCGAACCAATAACCACAGTGCCAAGTGCTCGGTAGTAGAAAAGGGAGTATAAAACAACGAGAAGGAGACCGAGTCCGCCAGCAATCAATCCACCAACTAGTTGATCATTTCCCAAGGTTGGTGAAACTTGCTGAACCTCGCCTCGATCAAAGGCCAAAGGCAGAGATCCGTACTTCAAAACATTTGCTAAATCCTGCGCTTCAAGTTGAGAGAAGCTGCCCGTGATTTGGGCACTGCCGCCCAAAATCGCCTCATTTATACGTGGTGCAGACACGACAACACCATCAAGGACAATCGCGACCTGATTTTGCGGAGCAGGAAGATTGACAACACTTTGAGTCAAACTGCCAAACTTCTTAGTTCCATCCCCTGTGAAATCGAGAGAAACAAACCAACCGCTAGCAGTTTGTTGGTCGATGGCAGCTGTTGCACCTTTGATATCACTGCCGATTACCTGGGCAGGTGCCAATACATATCGAGCGCTACCGAGGCGATCACAGGTGACTAGAACATCACTAGCTAAATCTCCGCTTGCTCCTCCGGTCGACTGAACATTAGAACAGTCGAGATTCTTAAATGAGGCTTGTTGTTCCGGTGTTAAAGCTGTTCCTTGTAGGAGAGCCGCATCATCTGGAGTGGGAACAGCACCCGCTTCGAGAATAACCTGTCTAAAACGTAGCTCTGCGGTCTGTCCAACTAGATCAACAATTCTTCTTCCAGTTTCACCTGGTACTGAGATAACAATCTGACGATTTGTGCCGGTTCCTTCCGCAGCAACCTCCGCCTCAACAACTCCAAGAGAGTTAACGCGTTGTCTGATAATGGCAACGGCTTGGTCGATGGATTCAGCGGTTACCTCTCCTTGCGCTCCATCCTCTAAGCGAGGTTGCAAGGTCACGCTGGTTCCGCCTCGTAGGTCCAAGCCGAGGTTTATATTCGTGGCACCTACTGCACCAGCTACACCGAAAAGAGCAGCGGTCAATACGACCGTAAGCGTTATGGCGCGAACTGGGCGGGCCTTCTTTACATCCCCTGAGTTACGTTGATTGTTTGCGTAAGACATGAGGCGAGAGTCTAGGCCCGCCCTACCTTAACTGTCGAAAAGCACAGGGTTTTGAGGTGGCGGTGTCTTTCCAAGATGATGCCAGGCCGCCGGGGTGGCGGTTCTCCCTCTAGGAGAACGAACCATAAAACCTGATCTAACCAAGAAGGGCTCGGCCACAGACTCAACTGTTTCCCGCTCTTCGCCAACAGCCATGGCCAAGGTATTCAAGCCAACAGGACCACCATTGAACTGTTCCACTAGAGCGCGCAAAATCGCTTTATCCAATCTATCAAGGCCGATCTCATCGACCTCATACATTGATAAGGCAGATTTAGTAACTGATAAATCCACCTTTCCATCTCCATGCACCTGGGCATAGTCGCGGACCCGTCGCAGCAATCTATTTGCAATGCGCGGAGTTCCCCGAGATCTCTTTCCTAACTCAGTGATTGCCTTCTCATCAATCTCAACTTCTAACAACTGCGCGCTGCGTTGAATGATCTTTGAAATATCAGAATCATCGTAAAAATCTAAGTGCGCGGTGAAGCCGAAACGATCACGCAAGGGGGCCGGTAAGAGTCCCGCTCTCGTTGTGGCACCAACTAAAGTGAAATGTGGTAACCCCAAAGGAATCGCAGTTGCACCAGGACCTTTTCCAACTACAACATCAACTCGAAAATCCTCCATCGCCATATAAAGCATCTCTTCGGCGGGACGGGCCATGCGATGAATCTCATCAAGAAACAAAATTTCGCCTTCGACCAAAGATGAAAGTATCGATGCCAAGTCGCCCGCATGGGTAATTGCCGGACCGCTAGTCACACGAATTGGTGCCTTCATTTCGCTAGCAACAATCATCGCCAAAGTGGTTTTTCCTAATCCAGGTGGACCCGATAGCAGGATGTGATCAGATGGAGCACCTCTCTCTCGGGCTGCTCGCAAAAGTAGATCAACCTGATCTTTAACTCTTTGCTGTCCAACAAACTCATTAAGGGAGTGGGGCCGGAGTGCTTGCTCCGCAGTAATCTCTTCAGAAGATAATGAGGAGTTCATTATTTCCTCACTCATTTACTTCTACCTGATTGCGCCAGTGCCAACTTCAATATCTCGGGTAGATCTTTCTCGCTGGACGCATGACCAAACCCCTGCAGCGCAATCTCCAACGCCAACTCTGCCTCTTTGTTTGAGTATCCCAAACCCGTCAAGGCACCGATGATCTGGGTTCGCCAACTTCCAGAGAGATTTGTTTTGTTTTTTGTCACACCAGAATACTTATCCTTCAACTCTAGAAGAATTCGCGACGCAACCTTCTTGCCAATGCCTGGAACCCGCTCTAAAGCAGCGTTGTCTTGCGCTGAAATAACATCACGCAAATCACCCGGTTGGTAGACCGCCAATAAAGCATTTGCAACCTTCGGACCGATTCCAGTTACAGATCTAAGCTCCTCAAAAAGAGATTTGCCGTCCAGGCTCTCAAATCCGAACAAACTCCAAGAATCCTCCCTCACTACAAGAGAGGTGAAGAGGGAAATCGTTTGACCCATTTTTACTGAGGATGCAAGATCTGGCGTAACAATTACCTGATATCCAATTCCAGAGACATCAACGGTGATCAAATTTAGTCGCACATCCAGTACCGTGCCCTTGATTTGCGCAATCATTTAATCCTCTTCAAACTCTTTAATCGCTGTCGCTCTTTGGCTACTGCGTTGGTAATTCTCTTTCCGCTTTCGCCACGCCAATGATGACAGATAGCAAGAGCTAAAGCATCAGTGGTGTCCACCGGTTTTGGAGCCTCAGTTAGGCCGAGAATTTTCGTAACCATCAAAGCGACCTGCTTCTTATCTGCTCTGCCGGAGCCTGACACTGCGGCCTTCACTTCACTTGGAGTATGTAACGCAACTGGTAATCCAGATTTTGCAGCTAGCACTAAAGCAACTCCAGCAGCCTGTCCGGTAGCCATCGCTGTTCGCACATTTAGTTGAGAGAAAACCCTCTCAACCGCGATTACATCAGGCTTATATTTGTCGATCCATCTCTCCAACTCATCATTAAGTTGAAGGAGCCGAAGTTCTAGAGCGGAATCGACATCGGTTCTAATCACACCACAATCGACCATGGTTAGAGTTTTGTGGCCCTGGGATTCAACTACCCCGATGCCACAGCGGGTCAAACCCGGATCCACCCCTAAAACGCGCACCAGAGAAGCCTAATCAAGCGCTAGAAGCAATTATGAAAGGCTCGCCATTACCTCTTCAGAAACATCAAAGTTTCCGTAGACGTTTTGTACATCATCACACTCTTCAATGGCATCAATTAATTCAAAAACCGCTTTTGCGTTTTCGGCATCTAAGGGAATCGACATGGAAGGCAAAAAGGAGACATCAGCTGATTCATAATCTATTCCTGTGCCTTGCAATGCCGTTCTGACCGCCACCATATCGGATGCAGAAGAAACTATCTCGAAGTTTTCACCTAAATCATTTACCTCTTCGGCACCTGCTTCTAGTACAGATTCCAAAACTTGATCTTCGCTAAAAACTTGAGCGCCCTGATTCTTCTTAACGATTACTACGCCTTTGCGATTAAAGAGATAAGAAACTGAACCTGGATCAGCCATTGTTCCGCCGTTGCGGGTTATCGCAACACGCACTTCAGATGCAGCTCGGTTACGGTTATCAGATAAACATTCGACCAGGATCGCTACGCCACCAGGGCCATAGCCTTCATACATGATGGTTTCCCAGTTTGACGAAGATTCATCCTGACCAGAGGCGCGTTTCAATGCTCTTTCAATGTTGTCACTTGGTACCGAGTTCTTTTTAGCTTTTTGTATTGCGTCATAAAGTGTCGGATTACCGTCGGGATCAGCGCCACCGTTACGCGCTGACACTTCTATTGCTTTAATGTATTTAGCAAATGCTCGTGAACGCTTTGAATCGATCAAAGCTTTCTTGCGTTTGATGGTTGCCCATTTGGAATGGCCTGACACTAATTAACACCCACCTTTAGTGATTCCTTGCAAACTACATCAATGAAATAACGATGCACTCGATTATCACCTGTTAACTCCGGATGAAAGGAGGTCGCGAAAAGGTGATTTTGCCTCACAGCTACAGGGTGCCCTTCAACCTCTGCCAATACCTCTACACCCTCCCCGACCGATTCAACCCAAGGAGCTCTTATAAACACAGCCCGAACCGCTGGTTGTGTGATGCCTTTGAAAGATAAATCTGTTTCAAAAGAATCTACTTGGCGTCCAAAAGCATTTCTGCGAACCACCACATCCAGGCCGCCAAAACTCTCTTGACCCTCAATTGCATCAAGCACCTGGTTAGCAATCAGAATCATTCCGGCACATGATCCATACACAGGCATACCTTTATCTATGCGTTCAGCAATCACATCGAAAACCCCGAATGCGCGGGCTAATTTAGAGATTGTGGTTGATTCTCCGCCCGGAATAACTAGTGCTCCAACACTCCTTATTTCCTCCTCAGTACGCACCGCAAATGCATCAACACCGCAATCCCCAAGAGAGCGAATGTGCTCACGAACATCGCCTTGGAGTGCTAAGACTCCAACCTTCACTTTTTCTACCAGCCTCGCTCTGCTAGACGGTGCGGAACCGGAATGTCAGCAACATTGATTCCAACCATCGCTTCGCCCAAACCTCTTGACTGTTCGGCAACAACCTTTGGGTCATTGTAGAAAGTTACCGCTTTAACAATCGCGGCTGCACGCTTTGCGGGATCTCCAGATTTGAAGATTCCAGAACCGACAAAAACGCCATCTGCGCCTAACTGCATCATCATTGCAGCATCTGCCGGAGTTGCAATTCCGCCAGCGGTAAACAACACGACAGGAAGTTTTCCGGTTTGGGCAATCTCTCGAACTAATTCGTATGGAGCCTGCAACTCCTTGGCTGCAACATAAAGTTCGTCTTCACGCATGGAGGTTAGGCGACGAATCTCATCTGAAATAGAGCGCATGTGAGTTGTCGCATTAGAAACATCGCCTGTACCCGCTTCGCCCTTAGAGCGAATCATCGCTGCGCCTTCATTAATACGGCGGAGCGCCTCACCCAAATTAGTAGCGCCGCAAACAAATGGCACTGTGAAGTTCCATTTATCAATGTGATGTGTGTAGTCAGCTGGGGTAAGAACCTCAGACTCATCAATGTAATCAACGCCAATAGCTTGCAGGATCTGAGCTTCAACAAAATGTCCAATCCGCGCTTTTGCCATAACTGGAATGGAAACGCTCTTTTGAATCTCCGCGATCATGTCTGGATCAGACATTCTTGCCACACCACCTTGGGCGCGGATATCAGCTGGGACTCGTTCTAAGGCCATAACCGCTACAGCTCCGGAGTCTTCGGCGATTTTTGCCTGCTCCGCGTTAACGACATCCATGATGACGCCGCCCTTTAGCATCTCCGCCATGCCTCGCTTAACTCGCGAGGTACCTGTTACGTGTTGATTTTTATCGGTTGTGGACATGCGCGGATTCTACTTTGAATCGATAGAACTGCGAATTTAAGGGTTACTTCCTGTAGTGGGGCGCTTAGATGCTGGATAGGTGAACTCTGGCTCTTGATCGGTGAGGAAGAACCACACCTGGCCATTTGCAAATTTTGCCTCAGTTCCATCTAGAAGGGTCCATTCAGTTTGGGAGCTCGCAGTTTCGCGAGACCAAAGGGCTTTGGTTACGCGACCATCACGAAGAAGATATGCCTCACCTTGTCCTACAACCTGATTTTTTGGAGTGATGCCACCAAATTTATCCCCATAATCCGATGGAGTTATCTCTATTTTCTGTATGACCATCATATTTGAACCTAATGCAACGCCAGCAGAAGAAAGATTTTCTCTACCGTTATGTTTCAAGAGAAAACGCTTTTCCGCCTTGCTCCAGTATGCCTGGTATTGCGCATTAGGCCATTTGATTTTCACCGATTCAATTTTTCTTGCAGAATCCGATCTCTCGCCATGACTCCAACCAACACTTTGAGCTATGGCCAAACTCTCCGTTTTTTCCAAAAGCAAATTGGGTTTAACCATCATCGCGTAAGGAGGGGTACGGAAAGGATCATTGAAATAGATGGTCGGTGGATTTCGTTCTGCACTTAAATTAACCAGATTAGATTTAGCAAGCACCGGCCTGAGTTTGCTCTGTGCGCCACTGTAAAGAAAACCTACTCGACCAAACTGCGCCAAGATATCAATATCACTAATGCGGGCTGATCGCACCGGCCCAATTACCTCTGGATAATTTGATGAGTAGATCCCCATTAATCTCGTTAATCCAGCTTCCACTTGAGTAACAAAAACTACATCGGCAAACTCAACCGCTTCTTGTGGATGGGCAGCATTGGTGTCATCTATCTTGACCGCGATTACCTCGCCACTTGTACCAGGAAGGTTTGTGTACACATTTCGCTCCACCTCTGGCTCTGAAGTTTTCAAACCAGGCAAACTTGAACACGCCGAAATAACTACCATTACTGAGCAGAGTAAGAGAACACGGATTCCTGGAATCTTCATTACCGAGTTATCTCCATTAGAGAGTCATCCTCAAAAGCATATTTGACCGGAAGTGGAGCATGTCCGGCTAATCTAAAAACCCTATAAATCAACCGTTCCCGACGTGATCGTGCTGCATTTACCGCCTCAATATGAAGTGAAATGGCGATTTTCAAACGTTCAGTGATTGTCTCAAGTTCCTTAAACAACTCTGGATACCTACGATTCAAATCTGTCTCTTCAATTAGGAGCAACAAGGCTTGGGTCAAAGAGCTCTCGGCCTCACTTCTTTCGGAAATCTCCGCTTCGCGTGCTTGATGAGCGGCGGCGGTAATTAGTAATCCTGTTGCCGGGTCAACTGCCCCGGTATGAGCGATGTCTAGAGCCAAAGCAGCTCGACGTTGCAAAATTGCATCTAGATTTGCCCAAGAGGTTTCAGCTCTATGGTGCAATCTATCCAATCGATTTGCGCTAAATGTTAGATACCAAATAACTAGTAATAGGGTTAATGGAAGCCAGATATAGGTGTTATTCATCAATTACCTCTATTCATCCTCTCTCGAGAAAATTCGATTCCAAAGCCGCGACTCTGAGCTAAGTCCAACCTTCTCCCCTGGAATGAGCGCATGTAAATAGACATTCATGATCTCATCGCCTACTTGAGACCAATCAAAACGTTGCGCGTAATTGATCCCTGAAGTCGACATCTCATCCCGTTTCTTCTGATCCTTCAAAAGCGCAATAACTTTGCGGGCCAGATCCTCAGAGTTTTCATTTTCAAATAACTGACCGTATTTACCTTCTTCTAACAGGTAACGAAAGGCTGGAATATCACTAGCAATAATCGGAACACCGGAAGCGAGAGCTTCCGCCAAGATTATGCCAAATGACTCGCCACCGGTGTTTGGTGCAACATAAAGATCAAGTGATCTTAGGAATGCAGCTTTTTCTGCATCATTAATTCTTCCCAAAATCACTAATCGATTCCGTAGGGCTGGATTTATCTTTTGCATAGCCTCTAAACCTTCGCCCGGTCCCGCTATCAACACTCTGAAATTCGGGTGAACTCGAGCGATATTAGGGAGAGCCTCGAGTAGAACATCAAGGCCTTTTCGCGGCTCAGAAAAACGGCCGATGAAGCCAATATTCATTGGTTTTTGCCACTCAGGGTTAGGAGTAGCTCCAGCGAAAGACGTGACGCTAATCCCGTTTGGAATTACGACCGCATCAGTTTCGAGGTGAATCCTTAATGTTTCCCGAGCAACCTCACTAACCGCAATTCGAGCCCTGAGTTTTTCAATGACCGGTTCCAATAATGGAGCGATCGCGAAAGCGACTTTCTGACGCGGAGCCGCAGCGTGAAAGGTTCCAACTAACGCTCCTTCAGCTATGGAGCAGGCAAGCAGGGATAAGGATGGGATTGCTGGTTCATGTAGATGCAACACATCAAAATCCCCAGAACTAATCCACTGCCTAACTCTTGATGCAGCAACCGGACCAAATAGAACGCGGGCAACCGCGCCGTTATAGGGAATCGCAACTGGGCGACCCGCGGTAACAACAAAGTCATCTGCGATCTCAGAG
>JBEAXZ010000029.1:0-9756 GCA_041159565.1 Actinomycetota bacterium
CCCGTAAGGATCCTTGAATCTTCGCAGCATCAAAAGCATGGAGCGGCTGACCTAGCTCCAGCATTACATAATTTGTGATGTCAACCGCCAAGGAAATAGAGCGCATCCCGCATTGAACTAAGCGCCGAGCCATCCAATCAGGGGTTGGACTTAGCGGATCTACATCAACAAGTGAACGTAGATAGATTCTGGAAGCTCCTGATGGGTCTGAGATCAAAGCTGGAACCGGCTTGCCACTTTTCTTTTTCTTCTCAAGTTTGGCGATTAATGCTGTGCTGTTAACATCTTTAAATTCGAGATTTAATGCCATTGCCAACTCTCGAGCCGCACCACGAATGCTCATGGCATAGCCTCGATCCGGATTTACTGCGATATCAATAACCGGATCATCAACTCCCAGAATTGCCTTGGCATCGATTCCTGGCTTGGCTTTCTTTGGGTCCAAAACCATGATGCCACTATGGTCATCGCCTAATCCGAGTTCCCGGGCAGAGCAGATCATGCCATTGCTAGTTTTGCCATAGGTTTCTCTAGCCGCAATGGCAAAACCACCGGGTAAGACAGCTCCTGGCATCGCAACAACAACGAAATCTTTCTCCTTGAAGTTGGTTGCGCCACAAACTACGTAACGCAGGTTCTTTTCACCACAATTTAAAGCGACATACCGAATTGGTTTCTTAAATTCAGTTAGCTCCTCTATAGAAACTACCTGACCAACTATTACAGCTCCTTGGATGTTGTCAGCAGGATTCTCTACACCTTCAACCTCAAAACCTACTTTGACAAAGCCTTCAACAATTTGATCCAGCGATACTTTCTTTGGAAAGATCACATATTCTGCAAGCCAGGAAAGAGGCAGTTTCATCGCGCTCCCAATCCAAACTGTCGAGAGAATCGGACATCTCCCTCGACGATGTCATGCATATCTGTAATGCCATGGCGCACCATTAACGTGCGCTCCAGCCCCATGCCAAATGCAAAACCGGAGTAAACCTCGGCATCAATTCCGCAGGCTTGAAGCACCTTTGGATTAACCATGCCACAGCCACCCCACTCAACCCATCTTCCGTTGTAGAAAAAATCCACTTCAGCACTGGGTTCAGTAAAGGGAAAGAAAGATGGCCTAATACGGGTTGAAACATCTGGACCGAAGATCTTTGCTGCGAAATGATCCAAAGTTCCTTTTAGATGAGCCATGGTGATTCCTTTATCAACCACCAATCCTTCGACCTGATTAAAAACGGGGGTATGGGTTGCATCTAATTCATCTGCTCTATATGTGCGTCCCGGACAAATAACATAAATAGGTGGTTCATTTTCCAGCATGGTACGGACTTGAACTGGAGAGGTATGGGTACGCATTACCAAGCCTGAATCAACAGGTTCGATAAAAAAGGTGTCCTGCATTGTCCGAGCGGGATGATTAGCTGGAATATTCAATGCATCAAAGTTCAACCAGGCAGACTCTAACTCTGGTCCTTCTTGCACGGTGTAGCCCAAGCCAACAAAGAGATCAGAGATCTCATTGCTTAAAATTGTTAGTGGATGCAGCGCACCTAATGGTCTTCTTGCTGTTGGCAGAGTTACATCAACTCTCTCCTCTAGCAAGACCCGAGAATCACGCTCTGCGACCAGAAAACGTTCTCTCGCTTCAAACCTTTGATTGATGGCGGATCTAGCGGTTCCAATCAATTTGCCTAGTTCCGCTCTTTGTTCACTAGGGGCCTGTCCCAAACTTTGATTGGCCCTGGCGATTGGAGAGCGATCTCCCACATGTGCAATCTTTACCTCTTTAAGTTCATCTAAAGAAGTGGCCTGATCGATAGCGGTCAGAGCCTGCTTTTTTATCGCTTCAATTTCTTGATTCATAGAAGACACTTCGAAATCTTACTAATAAGAGTGCATAAATCGTGGCTATTTTCCGGCATCGCTTACGGCATACATAACTACCGCCGCGGCAGTGGCCAGATTCAGGCTCTCCACCCGTTCAGAAATCGAGATTCGCACCGCCCGGGCCCCAACCTCACTTATTAGCGAGTGCGGTAATCCGCGAGCTTCATTTCCGAAAATCCATACGGCATTGCTTTCTTTTCCAGAGGTAACCGCTTCCTTTAATTCGACATTGCCTTGACCTTCTGCGGCAAAGATCTGGCAATTGTTTTGATTTGAGAAACTTTGGAGCTGTTCTGTTGACACCTCTTCAAATACCGGGATTTGCCAAAGCGATCCTGATGTCGATCTCACAACCTTTGGTGAGTAAACACCGACGCTTTCAGGAGAGAAACAGACGGCGTCAAAACCAAATGCATCTGCTGCTCTAACAACTGTCCCGGCATTTCCTGGATCTTGTATCTGCCAGAAGTAGGCAATTTTCAATCGTTCTTTATTGTTGAATTTAAAGTTTTCTAATCTGTTGTCTGGAATTCTGGCGATGGCTAGTAAGCCTTGCGGAGTCACCGTATCGGTCATCGCCTTCATAACTTCGGCAGATACCTCTACCAGCTCTACGTTGTGTAATTGTTTGCCACTTAAACGGTTCAAACCCTCTGCTGTGTAATACAAAGTTTTAACTTGATGCGCGGCGTTTTCTAATACCGACTCGATGTTCTGCAGACTTTCAATTACATAACATCCGGTTTCTTTTCTTGCCTTTGCGCCCCTAGAACCCAAAAGAGCCTTCACCGTCTCTACATGAGACGAATGAAGGCTCGTGATCATTCTTTAACTCGGGTTTATGAAATTGGGTTTATGAAACTTTTACGTTCTTGCGTGCTACCTCAACCAAGGCGGTAAATGCAGCTGGATCATTGGTCGCAAGATCGGAAAGTACGCGACGATCAACCTCAACTCCTGCAGCCTTTAGGCCTTGGATGAAACGGTTGTAGGTCATTCCATTTGCTCTGCTCGCTGCATTGATGCGAGTTATCCAGAGCTGACGGAAATCGCCCTTCTTGTCCTTGCGATCGTTAAAGGCGTAGACAAGAGAGTGAGTTACCTGCTCCTTAGCCTTTGTGAATAGACGGGAGCGCTGTCCGCGATAACCGCTGGCACGCTCTAGGGTTGTGCGACGCTTCTTTGCTGCGTGAACACCACGTTTTACTCTAGCCATTTTCTATCCCCTTACTTCATTCCAAGCAGACGCTTTGCTGAGAAAGCGTTGCGATCATTTGCGGTCTGATCTTTAGATAGACGGCGAGTTAAACGTGAAGATTTGCGCTCTAGGAGGTGACGCTTGCCAGCGCGCTCATGCACGATCTTTCCGCTTCCGGTGACGCGAAAAGTCTTTTTCGCTCCACTATGTGTTTTCATCTTTGGCATTATCTTCCTCCGTTTTTTCTGCTTTTAATTCTCTTCTGGTTTGGTCTTGGCGGCGCGTGCGCGCTTTGCCTCAGCCAATGCTTCGCTCTTCTTCTTTACCGGACCCAGCACCATTGTCATGCTGCGACCTTCACGCTTTGGAGCAAATTCAACGAATCCAGTTGTTGCTACATCCTCTGCTAGGCGTTGCAATAACTTGAACCCCATCTCTGGCCTAGTCTGTTCACGTCCCTTAAATTGAACAGTTACCTTCACCTTATCCCCGCCAAGTAAAAACTTTTCAATATGGTTCCTCTTGGTTTCGTAATCATGATTCTCAATCTTTAGGCCCATGCGAATCTCCTTCACCACAATGTGGGTCTGGTTCTGCCTGGCCTCGCGTGCCTTTTGTGCGATTTCGTACTTGTACTTTCCGAAATCCATGATTTTGCAAACTGGAGGGTTTGCCTCTGGCGCGATTTCTACGAGATCTAACCCGTATTCATCTGCCATTCGTAGCGCCTCATCAATTGATACAACGCCAACTTGTTCTCCAGATGCACCAATCAAACGAATTTCTGCAACGCGAATTCGATCATTGATACGTGGTTCTGCAGTGCTGATAAGTATTCCTTTCGACATCAGACAGACATCTAAAACAGCAATGAAAGAAGTCAGCCGCACAAAAGCTCCCCAACGGGGTTATTCTCTTGACCAGCTCGCTTAGACGCGAGGTAGGTGGGAGCGGCGAGCTCCACTTCATCTTGGTCTTTAGACCAATGGCCAGATACTACCGAGCCTTGAACGGGCCTCAAAATCAGGGTTGCCGATATGCGGCATTTCCGTGTGACACCTACTCTTTAGCCATGAAACGGGGCAAAAGTGAGCAGGAGTTTCAGAGTATTACTCAAGCTGGCTCAGCTCTCTCCGAAGACCTGCCAGGGCGGCAAAAACGCTACTTCATTTCGATGATGGTTCGTACAGCATGTTTCTTGTTGGCGGTTTTTACACCCAGTCCCTATAGATGGTTTTTTCTCGTCGGAGCGGTTGTTCTTCCTTACATCTCGGTAATAGTTGCTAATGGCGGCAGAGAGACAATCCGCGGAGAAGCAAAGTTGCTAAGTTCCAAACGAGAAATCAATTAGCTTCACCAAGTGCGCAAGATAGTTACCGCAAGCACTCTGGCCGTGGTGCTTATTTTTGGATGCATTCAAGGAGCGCTATGGCAGTATGACCGCCATCAAGTAAGACATGATAAAAATTCATTGATTCTCGCTAACATAAATAAGCCGGCAATAACTGAATCTCAGTTAATTAACCTTTATGATGACGAAAGAGCTTGGCGCGAAACATTGATAACAGGCAGCTTTGTCCCAGCCAAAGAGATTTTGGTACGAAATAGATACCATGAAGGAAAGTATGGGTTTGGCGTAATTACGCTGTTTAAATCAGAGCAAGATAATTTTTATTGGATAGATCGAGGATGGGTTGTCGCTGGAAAAGATGCCTTGACTCCTCCAATTACTACGCCAGTGACCGATGATAAAGTTGAAATCCTGGCAAGGGTTCGTATTGCGAATATTGAGGATCAAGTCGCGGGAAGTGTTTTTGCCGTCCCCAATGGAGAAGATGGCAAGCAGTTGGAGAAATGGAATCAGACAGAGTCGGTAACAACGCAAGATTTATATTTGGACCTAATATCTACCTCAGATCCGCAATTTGACCCTGAAGTTCCTTCAATCTTGCCAGAGATTTCTGATGGTCCGCACTTGGCGTACTCTCTCCAATGGTTGATCTTTGCTTTTTTGGTAGCACTGGCTCTCTTTTTAGTTATTCGAGAGGAACGAAGGGCTCAAAGAGAGAAGCTTTGACGTTGATGCAGATCAAAGTAGATACCATTTTTAGCAAGTAGTTCATCGTGTCTCCCACGTTCTTTGATTAATCCATCATCGATAACCAAAATCTGGTCGGCGGCCCTAACCGTTGAAAGTCGATGTGCGATCACAATGCTGGTGCGCTCCTTTAGTGCTGTGGCTAGAGCTTGTTGAACCAGCGCCTCATTTTCCGAATCGAGATGGGCGGTAGCTTCATCAAGAACAACAATTCGTGGTGCCTTCAATAACAACCTAGCGATTGCCAACCTTTGCTTTTCGCCGCCTGATAAACGGTGGCCGCGCTCTCCGACAACGGTGTCAAAGCGGTTAGGTAAAGAGTTAACCAAATCCCAGATCTGTGCCGCTTCGCAAGCGCTTTGCATCTCCGTCTCGGTTGCGTCGGATTTCGCGTATCTAAGATTTGCAGCAATCGAATCATGGAACATATGCGCATCTTGAGTCACAACTCCGATGGAGTCCCGCAGAGATTGGAGTTGTAGATCCCGTAAATCAATGCCATTTATCTTTATGTCCCCATCAGTGACATCATAAAGTCGGGCTAGTAGCGAAGTAATTGTAGTTTTTCCGGCACCAGATGAACCAACTAAAGCTGTCATGCTTCCAGCCGGTGCAACAAAAGAAATACCACGCAAAATTTCACCGCTTTGAACCAACTCTGGTTTCGCAACCGACTCTAAAGAGGCTAATGAAATATCTTCGGCTCGCGGGTATGAAAACTTTACCTCGCTAAACTCAATT
Organism: Actinomycetota bacterium; assembly: GCA_041159565.1. Lineage (GTDB taxonomy): Bacteria > Actinomycetota > Actinomycetes > Nanopelagicales > Nanopelagicaceae > MAG-120802. The sequence continues at coordinate 5,931 of JBEAXZ010000029.1, forward strand.
TCTAGTGGGGTGCTAGGCAATGGCTTGGCATCGGCTTTATCTCTCACCATTGGAATTAGATCCAAAACTTCAAACACTCTTTCAAAGGAAACCAATGCGGTCATAACATCCACTCGTACGTTGGAGAGCGCGGTTAATGGACCATATAACCGAGCCAGAAGAGCTGTGATTGCCAAAAGGGTTCCTAATGAGATGCTCTGATTAATGGCCAGATGTCCACCAAGACCATAGGCAAACGCCGTGGCAACCGCCGCAATAGAGGTCAAAGCGATGAAAAACAGACGGTTTAGTAGCGCAATGGTTATTCCTATATCTGCCACTCGCCGCGCCCTACTCGAGAAATATTGATTCTCTGCTTTGGGATCACCGTATAGAGATACCAAAAGTGCGCCTGATACGTTGAAACGTTCTGTCATCGTGGCAGACATCTCAGCATTTAAATTAAAGGAATCTCGGGTTAACTTTTGCAGCCTTCGACCCACCCACTTGGTAGGAATCAAGAAAAGCGGCAACAACAATAAGGAAACTGCCGTGATCTGCCAGGAGAGAAAAAGCATGGTTGCGACTACCAAAGTGAGTGTCAAAATGTTGCTGACTAATCCCGACAATGTGGTTGTGAATGCTTGCTGGGCGCCAATCACATCTGAGTTAATTCTCGATATCAACGCACCGGTTTGCGTCCTGGTAAAGAATGCGATTGATTGTCGTTGTATATGTTGAAAGACCTGGGTACGCAGATCGTAGATTAGGCCCTCGCCAATGCGCGCCGAGAACCATCTTCCAATCATGCTAATCAGAGCATCAGCGATTGCTATTGCACCCACCAAGAGCGCAAGCTTGGTAACAAGATTTGAGTCGCCGGGCACTACACCTTCATCAATTAATCTCTTCAAAAGTAATGGCGTTGACACTACCAGCAAGGCATCGATGACTACTGTTACCAGAAATAGTAAAAGGTTTTTCTTGTAAGGTAGTGCGTATGAGGCAATTCGTTTGACCGTGCCAGGCTTTAGTTTTTGATCCTTAACGGATTGGTCTTGTGTTAAAGACCGGAAAGACATCCACAGCGCTTGTTGGGACATGAAATTACCCTAGTGCAAGCAGCAGTGATTGAGAGAATTGAGTTTGAATTAAACCGTAAAACCGATTGCCCTGAGTTGCTCACGGCCATCATCGGTAATCTTGTCGGGACCCCACGGTGGCATCCATACCCAGTTGATTTTTACATCAGAGACCAAATCTTGGAGAACAGAGCGAGTTTGATCCTCTATTACATCCTGCAATGGACATGCTGCAGAGGTAAGTGTCATATCAAGAACTGCGACATTAGTGTCATCGATTGAGATGTCGTAGATGAGCCCGAGGTCAACAACATTTATACCTAACTCCGGATCGATTACATCCTTCATTGCCTCTGTTACATCCGCTAGCGATGTACTCATCTCTGCTCCTTTTTTACATTACTGGTTAATTCCAGTGATTGAGAAATTGCATCCTTTGTTGCCATCCATCCCAACAGCGCACATTTTACACGGGCGGGAAACTTTGCGACCCCTGCAAAGGCAACTCCATCTTCCAGCACTGATTCATCTCCCGAATCGCTACCTTTACTTTGCAACATCGCCTGAAAAGTATCGATTATTGCTAGGGCGGCTGCGGAATCCTTACCTTTTAGCAATTCAGAGACAACTGAGGTGCTGGCTTGAGATATTGAACAACCAACTCCATCCCAGGAAATCTCCGCAATGGTTCCATCAATCATTTTTAGGTTCAAAGTAATCTCATCGCCGCAAGAGGTATTAACGTGATGCACTTGAACTGTTTGATTAGGCAACAATCCCTTGTTTTGCGGGCGCTTGTAATGCTCGAGGATTACCTCTTGATATAACGAATCTAACTCCATTAGCGCCCCAAGAAATAATCTCTGGCGCGTTCTACACCAGCAACTAGTGCTTCTACGTCTGCTGAATCATTGTAAAGATAGAAGGATGCGCGAGTGGTGGCAACAACCTTGAATTTCTTCATCAATGGCCAGGCGCAATGGTGACCAGTACGAACCGCAATTCCATATTGATCTAGAGCCTGACCTAGATCATGCGGATGAATGCCATCTAGCGTGAAGGAAACAACTCCACCACGTAACTCCATATCAGTTGGACCAACAATTTTCAGTTGTGGAATCTGAGATAACTGCTCGATACAAGCTTTGGTGAGCTCCACTTCATGTTGATGAATCTTTTCCAAACCAATTCTGTTGAGATAATCGACTGCAGCTCCTAGGCCGACCGCTTGCGCCATATTTGGTACGCCAGCCTCAAATCTCTTCGGGGCTGGAAGATATGTAGCGCTCTCCATAGTCACGGTTTCGATCATCGACCCACCGGTCAAAAATGGTGGCATTTCATCAAGTAACTCCTGCTTACCCCAAAGAACCCCTACCCCGGTTGGGCCGAGCATCTTGTGCCCTGAAAAAGCGATGAAATCTACATCCAGTTTTTTTACATCGACAGCGTAATGTGGCACGGATTGGCAGGCATCTAGTACAAAAAACGCCCCGATATTTCGAACATATTTTGCAATCTCATTAATGGGATTGATGGTGCCTAGAACATTTGATTGATGAGTTAGAGCAACTACCTTAGTTTTTGCGTTAATAATACTTTCGACGTTAGACAGATCTAATCTGCCTTCATCGGTAACCGATAACCAGACCAACTCTGCGCCAGTTCTTTTTGCCAGCTCCTGCCAGGGAATCAGATTGGCATGATGTTCCATTTCAGAGACCACGATTCGATCCCCTGCTTTGATGTGGAATTTAGTGCCAGGGTTTGCATTTCCAAAAGAATAGGCGACCAAGTTGATGCTCTCGGTTGCAGATTTTGTAAAGATAACCTCATCAACCTTAGCGCCGATAAAGGCAGCTACCTTCTCTCGCGCCCCTTCAAAAAGCTCAGTGGCTTCCTCGGCTAACTGATGAGCACCTCTATGAGCTGCAGCATTATGTTGCGTGTAAAACTCACGTTCGGCATCCAGGACTGCCACTGGTTTTTGCGAGGTGGCGCCACTATCTAGATAAACCAAGCGATTGTTTCCGCGGATTAGGCGCTTCAGGATAGGAAAATCCGCCTGCACCGCAGAAACATCGAATTGGCTCACAATAATTAGAGATTACGCTTTGACGTACTCCGCGTAACCCTTCTCCTCTAATCTCTCGGCCAATTCTGGCCCACCCTCTTCAACGATCTTTCCACCCGCGAAGACGTGAACAAAGTCAGGCTTGATATAACGCAGAATTCTTGTGTAGTGGGTAATCAACATGATTCCCAAGTTTTGTTCTGACTTAACTCGGTTTACACCTTCAGAAACAACACGCAGCGCATCAACATCCAAACCAGAATCAGTTTCATCAAGTACAGCGATCTTTGGTTTGAGTAGCTCCATCTGCAGAATTTCATGACGTTTCTTCTCGCCACCAGAAAAGCCTTCATTAACACTGCGCTCTGAGAAAGCAGGGTCCATCGCCAACTTTGACATCGCTTCCTTTACCTCTGTAACCCAGGTGCGGACCTTAGGTGCCTCGCCGCGCAATGCGGTCGCAGCGGTACGAAGAAAGTTTGCAACTGAAACACCAGGCACCTCTACGGGATACTGCATCGCAAGAAAGATTCCAGCCTTGGCTCTCTCATCAACGCTCATCTCCAGTACATCAGCGCCATCCAAAGTTACCGATCCACCAGTGATTGTGTACTTCGGATGACCAGCAATCGAGTAAGCCAAAGTAGATTTTCCGGAACCATTTGGTCCCATGATGGCATGCACTTCACCG